>JAAFHD010000076.1:0-7639 GCA_013298245.1 Alphaproteobacteria bacterium | reverse complement strand
GTCATCATCTCGCGAATGGTGTCGAGATGCCCATCCGCGTAGTTCAGCAGCGGGCGGTTCAGGATGGCCTGGCCATCCTGTTCCAGCATCCAGTCGTAGCAGAGGTCTTCCGCGTCGCGGCCCGTGCGCGCGGCGGTCGCGGCAACGCTCGCCTCGGGCGGCGGTTCGTAATCCATCGTCAGCTTGTAGATGCGCGCGTAGTTGTTCAGCCGCGCGCGCAGCCCGGCATCATGCGTGGGCTCCGCCAGGATGCGCGCGCGGCGTGCGGGGTCGCGCAGTGCTGCGATGCGTTCGGGCAGTGGCAGGTGCGCGATTTCCTGGAAGCCGGCGCGCGTCAGGAATGGGTGTTGTGACAGTTCCCAGCCGAACATCAGGCCGACAGGCCGGCCCATCACCTGCGCGGTGATGCGCGTGCCTGCGGCATTGGCGTCGCTCACGCGGTCCAGCAGCCAGCGCCAGAATTCGGGGCGGGATTCGCGTTGCAGCAATGAAAAAGTCATCGGCCGGCCGGAGAGTGTCGCGATACGGTGCAGGCGCGCCCATTCCTCTTCCGCCGGGTCGTCGAAATCCGATATCACCTGCAGCCAGCCGCCGCCCATGGCGCGCGCGATTTCGGCCAGTTCGATTTCGGCCGCGCCCAAGGTTGGCGTGGGTTCGCCCGCCAGCGTGCGATGCGCGATGGCGCGCGATGTCGAAAACCCCAACGCGCCCGCCGCGATCCCCTCGCGCGCCAAGGCCGCCATCGCCGCGCGGTCCTCCGCCGTCGCCGGTTCGCGTTCAAACCCGCGCCGCCCCATCACATGCACGCGCAGCGCGGCATGTGGAATCTGGGCCGCGACATCCATGTCGAAGCGCCGCGCGGCCAGGAATTGCAGGTATTCGGGGAAGCTGTGCCAGGCCCAGGGCAGGCCTTCTGTCAGCACCACTTCGGGCAGGTCCTCCACGCCCTCCATCAGTGCCACCAGCATCTCGCGCGCCGCAGGTTCGCACGGCGCAAACCCCACGCCGCAATTGCCGATCAGCGCCGTCGTCACGCCGTGCAGAGAGGAGGACAAAACCTCCTCCGCCCAGGTCACCTGCGCGTCGTAATGGGTGTGGATGTCGATGAAGCCGGGTGTCACCAGCTTGCCGCGCGCGTCGATCTCGGGCGTGCCGCGGGGGCAGGGCAGGCGGCGCCCCACCGCCGCGATGCGCGCGCCCGCAAGCGCGATATCAGCTTCGATGGGCAGGGCGCCGGTGCCATCCACCAGCGTCCCGCCACGGATCAACAGGGTCGTTTCCATGGGCGCCACTCTGCGCCCGTTTGGTTACGCCTGGCCAGGGTCCAGCCAGCCGACATGCCCATCCTGCCGGCGATACACCACGTTGATCACGCCCGATGCGCTGTTGCGGAACAGCAGCACCGGGGATGCCGCTGTCTCAAGCCGCAAGGCCGCCTGGCTGACGGTCAGATGCATCACCGATTCCGGGCGTTCGGCCACAACGGTCGCGGCCGTGGCCGCACCTTCGTCCTCATCCTCCTCCGGCATGCGGTCCATCACTGGCATCTCCTGCGGCACGCGCGCGGGGTCGCGCAGATGCGCCTGGCCGCGCGCGTGTTCATTCACGCGTCGGCGGTATCGTCGCAGCCGCTTGCCCAGGTGT
Source organism: Alphaproteobacteria bacterium (assembly GCA_013298245.1). GTDB lineage: Bacteria > Pseudomonadota > Alphaproteobacteria > Acetobacterales > Acetobacteraceae > Rhodovarius. The sequence goes on along the minus strand of JAAFHD010000076.1, from coordinate 5,995 downwards.
TCGGCCGCAGCCTCGAAGGCACGATGCGCGTCCGGCGCCTCGCCCTCGGCCTGCATGGTCAGGTTGCGTCCGGCATGCATGTTGATGTCACAGAGGAAATGGCCACGGTTGCGGCTGAACACGACGCGCGCTTCCAGCGCATGGTCGAAGTATTTGGAAGCGATGGTGTTCAGCCCCTGCTCGACATGGAAACGCAGTGCGTCCCCGGTGTCCACGCTCTTGCCGGCCACGGTGATGTTCATGAAGCAGTCGTCCTCCTGCCTGCGGGAAAGCCGCTTGGCCGGGGGCGACATGCCTCAGGCCGATGCGGCCTTACCCTCCTTGTCGCGCTTGCGGACCGTGGAAGACGGTATGCTGAGCGCGTCCCGGTATTTGGCCACGGTGCGACGGGCAATGTCCACGCCTTCTTGGCGCAAAACGGTAACAATCTGATCGTCCGACAGGATGGCCGATGGATTTTCGTGTTCGATCAATGACTTGATGCGGGCGCGCACGGCGGCCGCGCTGACCGACTCGCCGCCCGCGGTGCCGGAAATTGCTTGCGTGAAGAAGAATTTCAACTCCAGCGTGCCGCGCGGCGTGGCGATGTACTTGTTGGAGGTGCAGCGGGAGATGGTGCTCTCATGCATCTCCACCTCGGTCGCGATGTCGCGCAGCGTCAGCGGCTTCAGGAATTCCACGCCGTGGCGGAAGAAGCCGTCCTGCCGGCCGACGATGGCGGCGGAGACCTTCATGATGGTGTTCGCCCGCTGCTCCAGGCTGCGCGCCAGCCAGTTCGCGGTGGCGAGTTTTTCCTGGATGAAGGCGCGGCTGTCCTTGTCGCGGGTGGCGACCAGCGCGCGGGCGGCGAAGCCCTGGCGGACCAGCACGCGGGGCAGGGTTTCGGGATTCAGTTCCAGGATCCAGCCGCCATCGGGGCCAGCGCGCATCAGCACATCGGGCTGGATGACGGTGGCCGGCGCGCTGTCCATGCCGGCGCCGGGCTTGGGGTCCAGGCGTTTCAGTTCGGTGATCATTTCCGCCAGGTCTTCGGCATCGACGCCGCAGCGGGTGCGCAGGCTGGCGAGGTCCCGGCGCGCCAGCAGTTCGAGGTTGTCCAGCAACGCCTGCATGGCGGGGTCCAGGCGGTTCTGTTCGGCCAGCTGGGCGGCAAGGCACTCGGAAAGATTGGCAGCAAACATGCCGGGCGGGTCCAGCCGTTGCAGGCGGCGGCGCACCGCTTCCACGCGCGCGGGCGCACAGCCCAGCCGCGCGGCCATCGCGGTGACATCGACGGTCAGGCGGCCCGATGGTTCCAGCATCGCCAGCATCGCCCCCGCGATCAGCTGTTCCTGCGGGTCATCGAAGGTCAGGCGAATCTGCTGCGCCAGGTTCTCGCGCAAGGACGGGCCGGGCGCGCCCATATTGTCCAAGCCGTCCAGGTCATCGGTGTCGAAGCCGCCGCCACTGCCGCTGCGGAAGGCCTCTCCCGTATCGACCACGTTGGACCAATCGGCATCGAGTGCGCCATCGGCCAGGTGGTCGCTTTTCGCGATGTCCGCGGCGTCGGGCGGCGGCGCCGGTTCGGCCAGGCCATCGGCGGCGGGGTCGTCGCGCGGGGCGGTGGCGATGGTCTCGGCATCGCTGCGTTCCAGCAGCGGGTTGCGTTCCAGCTCCTGCTCCACGAAGGCCGCGACATCCAGGTTCGACGCCTGCAACAGCGCAATCGCCTGCCGCAGCTGCGGCGTCATCACGAGCGATTGGGACTGCCGCAGATCGAGCCGCGGACCGAGCGACATCCTGTCTTATCCGGTCATGGGTGAAGGGTTGTTCACGCTAGCAGGCCCGCACGCATCGGGCCATGCGCGATGTTGCGCCGCGGCACTGAAGACCGCGTTAATGGCGCGCCATTGGGCGCCGCGGCGGGGTTGCGCGCGCGCGCGCGGCACGCAATGAAAACGGCCATGCTGAAACCGCGCAATCCCTGTTTCTCCTCCGGCCCCTGTGCGAAGCGGCCGGGCTGGTCATTGGCGGCGCTGGACACCGCGATGCTGGGGCGCAGCCATCGGGCGGCGGCGCCGAAGGCCAGGCTGCGCGCGGTGATCGACCAGTCGAAGGCGGTGCTGGGCATGCCGGCCGATTGGCGCCTGGGCATCGTGCCGGCCAGCGACACGGGTGCTGTGGAAATGGCGCTGTGGAGCCTGTTGGGGCCGCGCGGCATTGATGTCATCGCGTTCGAGAGTTTTGGCGACACTTGGGCCAACGACATCGAAAAACAGCTGCGCCTGCCCGCGCGCGTGCTGCGCGCGCCTTACGGTGCGTTGCCCGATTTGCGCGAGGTGGATTGGCGCAATGATGTCGTCTTCACCTGGAATGGCACCACCAGCGGCGTGCGTGTGCCGAACGCCGATTGGATCGCGCCCGATCGTGAGGGCCTGGCCATCTGCGACGCGACCAGCGCCGCCTTCGCGATGGACCTGCCCTGGGACCGCTTGGATGTCGTGACCTGGTCCTGGCAGAAGGCGCTGGGCGGGGAGGCCGCGCATGGCATGCTGGCGCTGTCGCCGCGCGCGGTGGCGCGGTTGGAATCGCATAAGCCCGCTTGGCCACTGCCGAAGATTTTCCGCCTGACCAGCGGCGGCAAGTTGATCGAGGGCATCTTCCAGGGCGACACCATCAACACGCCGAGCATGCTGTGCGTGGAGGATGCGCTGGATGGTCTGAATTGGGCGGCGCGCATTGGTGGGCTGCCGGCGCTGATTGCGCGGTCGGAGGCGAATCTGGCGGCGATCGCGCGCTGGATTGAAGCGCGCGGTACCTGGCGATTCCTGGCGGAAAATCCGGCCGAACGGTCCTGCACGGCGATCTGCATCGCGCCGGCGACGCCTGCCTTCAACGCGCTGGATGCAGCGGCGCAGGCGGGTGTGACCAAGCGCATCGCGGCGCTGCTGCAAGCCGAGGGTGTGGCGCTGGATGCCGGCGGTTATCGCGACGCGCCGCCATCCTTGCGCATCTGGGGCGGGGCGACGGTGGAGACGGCGGATATCGAGGCGTTGTTGCCGTGGTTGGATTGGGCCTCAGAGCGCGCCTGAGAAGCCTGTTGGTCTGGCTGGCGAGGGATGTTTCGTCCTGGCCAGGAAGGCGCCGCAGCCCGTGGTGGTTCCACGGGCAAGGCGCCTGACGCAGCCAGGGCGGAACAGCACCGCCAGACAGGCCGGCAGGTTTCTCAGGCGCGCTCTCAGCGCATGGCTGAGGATGACGGCGCGCCGGTGCGCCCGCCATCCACCAGCATATGCGTGCCCGTCATCCCCGATGCGTCCGATGACGAGAGGAACATCACAGCCGCGGTGATTTCCGCCGGCGTGCAATACCGCCCCAGCGGAATGCCGGCCATGTAGCGCTCGCGCGCGTCATTCAACCCACGCGCGCCGGCCTGTTCTTCCAATGACCGGATCATGCGCGTTTCCGTCGGCCCCGGGCACACCGCGTTCACGCGCACGCCAAGCTTCGCCACCTCCACGGCGGCCACGCGCGTCAGTCCCAGCACCGCGTGCTTCGACGCGACATACGGCCCAAGCCCGGGCGAGCCCACATGCGATGCGGTGGATGCCGTGTTCACCACCGCACCCGCGCGCTGCTTCACCATCACCGGCAGCACATGCTTCAGGCCGAGGAAAACGCCCTTCGCATTCACGCCCATCACCGCGTCGAAATCGGCCTCGGTCAGTTCCATGATGGGCGCGATGCGGCCCTCGATGCCGGCATTGTTGAAGAAGACGTCGATGCGGCCGAAGACAGCCAGCGCGGCGGCGACATAGCCGGCCACATCGGCATCGCGCGTCACATCCGCGCGGTGGAATTGCGCGCCGAGTTCAGCGGCCAATTCGGTGCCGTCATCGCGGTCCACCAGCAGCAGTTTGGCACCTTCACGCGCAAAACCGCGCGCGGCGTCAGAGCCCAAGCCACCGGTCGCACCGGTGATGACAACGACCTGGTCCTTGAAGCGCATCGGGTTCTCCTTCAGTTCGCGGTGTGCCCGCCATCGGCGGCGATGGCCTCGCCATTCACGAAAGCCGCGCGGTCCGAGCACAGCCACACGACCAGCTCCGCGATTTCCTCCGGCGTGCCGGTGCGCGCCATCGGCACGCGCGCCATGATGGCATCCCAGCGCCGCGCAATCGCACGACTGGCCAGCGGCGTTTCCACATAACCGGGGCAGACCGCGTTGACGCGTATGCCGTCCTTCGCGTGGTCCACCGCAGCATTGCGCGTGAGCCCGATCACCCCGTGCTTCGCCGCGACATAAGCACCCGACAGTGGCAATGCGATGCGCCCGGCGATGGAGGCGGTGTTCACGATCGCACCTCCCTGGCCGGCCATCGCGGCGATCTCGTGCCGCAGACACAGGAACACGCTGGTCAGGTTGGCGGCGATGACGCGGTGCCATTCGGCGGGTTCGATGGCACCCAACGGCTCGCCGCGCACGGGTGCGACGCCTGCATTGTTGAAGGCGCAATCCAAGCGCCCGAAGCGCGCAATGCCAGCCGCCACCATCGCTGCCACCTGCGCGTCATCGGTCACATCGGCGGTCACCGCCAGCGCCTCTCCGCCCTGTTGCGCGATGACGCCGGCGGTGGCGGCGGCACCATCGGCGTTGATGTCAGCGGCGATGACGCGCGCACCCTCGGCCGCCATCAGCAGCGCGGTCGCCCGGCCGATGCCCGATGCCGCGCCCGTCACCAGCGCCACTTTTCCTGCCAGCATCATGCGTGGATATCCCGCGCCAACGCGGCCGCCGCCATCGCGATCACATCATGCACGGGGCGGATGATCGCGGTCATGGTCAGCGCGCCATGCAGCAGGTCCGCGGCGTGCAGGTGCGACACGCGCACGCCCTCGCGGTCCAGGCGTTGCGCATAGGCCTGGCCTTCGTCGCAGAGCGGATCATGGCCCACGGTCAGCACGAAGGCAGGCGCGGTGCCTGCCAGTGATGCCGCGCGTAGCGGCGATGCGCGCCAGTCCTCCCACATCGCGGGGTCGGGCGCGTAGTGGGCACGGAAATACTGCATGGTGCTGGTGATCAGCGGCAGGCCTTCGGGGAAGCGCGAGCAGCTGGGGAAACTCGCCGCCATCTCCGTGCAGGGATACAGCAGCGATTGGTGGCGCAGCGCGGGCAAGGTGCCGTCGCGCGCCATGATGGCGGCGACTGCGGCCAGGTTGCCGCCGGCGCTGTCACCGCCCACGGCGAGGCGTGTGGCATCAATGCCAAGCGCCGCCGCGTTGTCATGCGCGAAGCGCACCGCAGCCGCCATGTCATCCACCGCGGCCGGAAACGGGTGCTCCGGCGCCAGGCGATAATCCACCGCCAGCACCGCCACGCGCGCATGGTGGCACAGCGTGCGCGCCAGGTTGTCGTGGCTGTCGAGATCGCCGATCACCCAGCCGCCGCCATGCGCAAAGACCAGGCAGGGCAGGGCGCCCGCAGCACCGGCGGGGTGATAGAGGCGCAGCTTGAAGCCTGGCCCGTCGATGTCGCGCACCGGCCCGATCGGCGGTGCTTCGGCCTGCAGCGCGGCGCGGCCCGCCAAGTACTGCGCGCGGCCCGCCACCGGGTCCAGCGTTTCAATGCGCGGGCGCCCGGCGCGGCGCGCCAGTTCCAGCAGGGTGATGCAATCGGGGTGCAGCGGTGATGCCACGCCTCGCTTCCTCCGGTGTTTCGTGAAGGCTCGCGCGACGGTGGCGCGCTGTCCAGCGGCGCGGCAATATGCACCCGTGCGGGCCTGCCGGAATGGTAGACGGAAGGGACTTAAAATCCCTCGGCACCTGGTGCCGTGCGGGTTCGAGTCCCGCGGCCCGCATGACCCCGCTGGCGGTGCGCCCTGGGGCTGGTAGAGTCTTCGTGACAAAGGGACTTCACCATGGCCTTTCGCTGCGACCTGATCATCCGTGACGCGACCATATTGGATGGCAGCGGTGCGGCGCGCTTCCAGGGCGATGTGGCGGTGGACGGCGATCG
>JAAFHD010000075.1:2470-11815 GCA_013298245.1 Alphaproteobacteria bacterium | reverse complement strand
CGCGGAAGCGGCCGGCCAGGTTGATGATCATGTCCACCATGTGGATGCCCATGCCGCCCATGCCGCCCAGCGGGCTTTCGGCGCGGTCCGCGCGCCACATGCCGGGCTTGTAGACGCGCGCACCTGGGCCGCTGAACTGGCCTTCCACATGCAGCAATGTACCGATGCGGCCATCGGCTAGCATCGCCTTCATTTCGGCCACCGCAGGCAGGAAGCGGCGGTTATGGCCCAGCGCCATCACCACGCCGGCTTCGCGGCACGCGGCGACGGCGGCTTCCGCGCTGGCCTTGGTCAGCGTGAAGGGCTTTTCGACAAACACATGCTTGCCGGCGCGCGCGGCCGCGATCACCTGCTCCGCGTGCATGGAATGCGGAGACGCCAGCGCCACGGCCTGCACCTCCGGGTCCGCCAACACGGCGGCGAAATCGGGCAATAGCCTGATACCCTTTTCGGCCGCGTAGTCACGCGCCTTGTCCAAGGTGCCGGTGGTGCCGGCAACGAAGCGCAACGGCGCGCCATTCTTGCCCTGCACGGAATTCACCAGCACGCGCCCCCAGGCGCCCATGCCGACAATGGCGGTGTTCAACATGCGCATGTCCTTCGCGGTCTGCGCACGCACCTATCGCTGGTGGGGCGCTGCGTCCATCGTCAGTCGGCCTGGATGTTGCCTTCGCGCACCACGCGCGCCCAGCGCTCGCGCTCCGCGCGGATCAGCGTGCCATAGGCGGCGGGGCCGCCGCCTGCCGGCGTGGTGCCGCGTTCGGCCAATTGGCGGCGAATGCCCGCATCGGCCAGCGATGCCTCGGCCGCACCCACCAGCCGTGCGAGGTTGGCATCCGAAATGCTGGCATGGGCGGACAGACCGAACCACGCCACGCTCTCGAAATCCTGCAGCCCGAATTCGGCGCCGAATTCCGACAGCGCCGGCACATCCGGCAGTTCCGGCACGCGCTGGCGTGACGTGACGGCGAGGGCGATCACCGAACCGCCGCGCACCTGCGGCAGGGCGGTCGGCAGGTTGTCCATCAGCACGTCGGTATCGCCGGCGATCAGCGCGGTCATCGCGGGGGCAGCACCGCGGAAGGGAATGTGCTGCATGCGCAACCCCGCCAGCTGGCTGATCAGTTCGCCGGTCAGGTGGGTGGATGTGCCGTTGCCCGCACTGCCAAAGGGACGGCCAGCCGCGCCCGCGCGCAGACGCCGCATGTATTCGCGCGCGTCACGCGTGCCCATGCGCGCGGCATTGCCCAGCCACACATTGGGCACCGTCACGACCAGGGAGATGGGGCGGAAATCGCGCTCCGGGTCATAGCCAGGCGCGCGTTGCAACGCGGGCACGATGGCATGCGTCGCGATCTGGCTGAGGAACATGGAATGGTCATTGCCCTCACGCACGAAGCGTTGCGCGCCGATCATGCCCCCGGCACCCGCGACATTGTCGACCACCACCGTGCGACCTAGCCGTGCGCCCATGTCGGCCGCCAACAGGCGTGCCACAACATCCGTCGTGCCGCCCGGTGGGAACGGCACCACCAGCCGCAGGTCGCGCGTGGGCCAGGCTTCCTGCGCCAAGGCGGGCGAGGCCAGCGCGGCCAGCAATGCGGTGCGGCGGGTGGTCTGCATGGGCGTGCTCCGGCTGGGGGATGGGTTGCGCGTTCAGCGCGCGGGATAGACGCGCGGGAAGGTCACCTGGTCGGGGGGCCCTGGCGGGCGCGGCGCGCCCACCTTGCCGCAGGCCACCAGCAGGCCCAGCGCCAGCAACAGCGTGGCCGCGCGCATCATGCCAGCTTCTCGCGCCACAGCTTCACCATCGCCGCGACATTGGCCGGCGCGGTGCCGCCATAGCTGTTGCGCGACGCCACACTCGCCGCCGGTGTCAGCACGCCGAACACGGCGGTGGTGATGCGCGGTTCCACCGCCTGCATTTCGGTGATGGTCAGCCCTGAGAGATCGACCTTCATGCTCTCCGCCTTCGCGACCAGTTTTCCGGTCACATGATGCGCGTCGCGGAAGGGCAGGTGCAACTCACGCACCAGCCAGTCGGCCAGGTCGGTCGCGGTGGAAAAACCGGCGCCGGCGGCTGCCGCCATGCGCGCGATGTCGGGCTGCATGTCGCGCAGCATCGCGGCGGTGGCGGCCAGGCACAGGGACAGGCTGGCGGCGGCGTCGAACACGCCTTCCTTGTCCTCCTGCATGTCCTTTGCGTAGGTCAGCGCCAGGCCCTTCATCACCGTCAGCAGGCCGATCAGCGCGCCGTTGATGCGCCCCGTCTTGCCGCGCACCAGTTCGGCCGCATCAGGGTTGCGCTTCTGCGGCATGATGGAGCTGCCAGTGGTCAGCCCATCGCCCAGCCGCACGAAGCCATAGGCGGGGCTGGTCCAGAGCACCATTTCCTCCGCGAAGCGCGATAGATGCGTCGCGCAGATCGCAGTGGCCGCCAAAAATTCCAGCGCGAAATCACGCGACGCCACACTGTCGAGGCTGTTGCGCGTCGGGCCATCGAAACCCAGCGCCGTGGCCGTCGCATGCCGGTCGATCGGGAAGCCCGTGCCGCACAGCGCCGCCGCACCCAGCGGGCATTCATTCATCCGCGCGCGCGCGTCGCGCATGCGGCCCAGATCGCGCGAGAGCATTTCCAGATAGGCCAGCATGTGGTGCCCAAGCGTCGTCGGCTGCGCCGGCTGCATATGCGTGAAGCCAGGCATCAACGTGCCGGTATGTTCATCCGCCACGCCCAGAAAGGCGCGCATGCAGTCTTCGATCTGCGCGATCAGCCCATCCGCCGCATCGCGCACCCACAACCGAAAATCCGTCGCCACCTGGTCATTGCGCGACCGCCCGGTGTGCAGCCGCTTGCCGGCCTCACCCACACGTTCCGTCAGCCGCGCCTCGATGTTGAGGTGGATATCCTCCAGCGTCTCGTCAAAGGGAAATTTCCCGGCGGCGATATCGGTGCCGATCTGCTCCATACCGCGCTCGATCGCCGCCAGGTCATCGCCCGAAATCACGCCGACCTGCGCCAGCATCCGCGCATGCGCCAGGCTGCCACGAATATCCTGGCGCCACATTTTCCGATCAAACCCGATGGACGCATTGATCTCGCGCATGATCGCAGACGGGCCTTCGGCATAACGCCCGCCCCACATCTGATTTCCCGCCTGCGCGTCATTTGGTATGGACACGGCTGATGAACCTCTCACTCAAGCGCCGCCTCGCGGCTCCGGCGTTGTTTGCAGCACTGTCCCTGCCGCGTCCAGCGCGGGCGGCGGCGGATAACGGGTTGCGCAAACTGCGCGAAGCACAGCGCCCCCTGCCGGAATTCCAGTTCTTCGACGAAGCGGGCGCCACACTCACCGCCGCCAGCTTCCAGGGCCGCGCGATGGTCATCAATTTCTGGGCCACCTGGTGCCCGCCCTGCGTCGCGGAAATGCCCGCCTTCGACCGCGCGCAAACAGCGCTGCGCGACGCCGGCATCGCCATCCTGCCACTGTCATCCGACCGTGGCGGCGTGGCCCAGGTGCGCCCCTTCTACGAACGCGTCGGCCTGCGCCACCTGCCCATTCTGCTGGACCCGCGCGGCGCCGCGGCGCGCGCATTCGGCGTGCGCGGCCTGCCCACCACCGTCATCATCAACCGCGCGCACCAGGAAACCGCGCGGCTGGAAGGCGAGGCCATCTGGGACGACGCCGACGTCCTGGCAGCCGTGCGGCGCTTGACCGCATAACCCCCCCCGCCTGTAGGCTGGCACCGAAAGCGGGGAGGACGCGATGCGTCTGGTCACAGGTGTGTTGCTGTTGGCGTTGGCGCTGCCAGGTGCCGCATGGGCGCAGGGCAAGCCACAGGGCGCGCCACAAGGCCAGCGCGAACAAGCCGGCACCTGTTCCGCCGCCGAACGGCAGATCATCGAACAGGCCTTCCAGGACGCCTATCGGATGACGCTGCACGCCATTCGCCGACTGGACCAGAATCCGCAGCTGCCGGAATTCCGCCAATGGTTTGGCACAGCACCTGTGCCGCAGGTGCGCGGCAACCTGGTGCTGATCCTGAAGCATATCGGCACCCGCCGCCCGCCCGCGCTGTTCTGCAACCCACCCGACCGCTGCAACCCCGGCACCTTCGCCTTCGTCTTCACCGGCAGTGGCGGCATGGGGTTTTGCCGGCTGTTCTTCGCCGCGCGCGATGGCGGCTTCGACAGCCGCCCCGGTATCGTCGTGCATGAGGTGAGCCACGTCGCGATCCGCACGCGCGACATCGCCTATTCCCCGCCGCGCGCCGCGCAGCTGGCCAAGGACGACCCGATGGCAGCGATGAACAACGCCGACAACTACGAGTATTTCGTCGAATCCGCGGGCGTGAACGCCCCGCGTTGACGCGCCGCCGCGCACAGCGGAACATGACGGAAATTCCAGAAAAAGGAAACGTCATGAACCGCCGTTCGCTCTTCGCATTGCCACTGCTGGCGACACCCGCGCTGGCGCAATCCTGGCAGCCCAGCGGGCCGGTGCGCGTCGTCGTGCCCTTCCCCGCGGGCGGCACCACGGACATCCTGGCGCGCCTCTACGCGCAGCGCCTGACGGAGACACTGGGCGTGTCCGTCGTGGTGGAAAATCGCGGCGGCGGCGGCGGTTCCATCGGGTCCGATGTGGTGGCCAAGGCCGCACCCGATGGCCAGACGCTGCTGTTCCACAACCTGACCTTCAGCACGACCACCGCCGCGCTGGAATTTGCCGGCCGCGCGCCGCATTCGATTGAACGCGACTTCGCGCCCATCAGCCTCGGCGCGAATGTGCCGATGATGTTGCTGGTGCACCCCTCCGTGCCGGCCAACAACATCGCGGAACTGGCGGCCTGGGCGCGTGCGCAAAACCCGCCGCCCTTCTACGGTTCCACCGGCCCCGGCAGCACCATCAACCTGATCGGCGAGGTGCTGAAACGCGACGCGAATTTCCAGATGGAACACGTGCCGTTCCGCGGTGCCGCGCCCTTGGTGCAGGACATGCTGGCCGGGCGCATCCAGTTCGGCGGTGACCAGCTGTCGTCGTCGCTGCAACACATCCGCGCCAATGCGCTGAAGCCGATCGCCACACTAGCCACGCAGCGCGCGCGCGTGCTGCCGAATGTGGCCACCGTGCGCGAACAGGGCTTCCCCAACGCCGAGCTGCTCGGCTGGAACGGCTTCTTCGCGCCCGCGCGCACGCCGGAGGCCACGCTGGCACGCCTGCATGCGGAAGTGGCGGCCGCCGCGCGACACCCCGCGCTGGCCGCACGCATTGAGGAACTGGGCGCTGAGCCGGGTGGCAACAGCGCCGCTGAATTCGGCGCGGCGGTGCACGCGCAGATCAACGCGGTGCGCCCGCTGGTGCGCGCACTGCAGATGGTGGTCGAATGATGCGCCGCCGCACCGCCCTCGCGCTGCCTTTGCTGGCGGCACCCGCGCTCGCGCAAGCGTGGCAGCCCAACGGCCCCATCCGCGTCATCGTGCCCTTCGCCGCGGGCGGCACCACTGATGTGCTCGCGCGCCTCTACGGCAACCGCCTGTCCGAAACATTGGGCGTGCCCATCCTGGTCGAAAACCGTGGCGGCGGCGGCGGTTCCATCGGCGCCGAACTGGTCGCGCGCGCGGAACCCAACGGCCAGGTGCTGCTGTTCCACAACAGCACCTTCAGCGCGACGACCGCGGTGCTGGAATTCAACAACCGCGCGCTGCATTCCATCGAGCGCGACTTCGCCGCCATCTCGCTCGCCGCGCTGGTGCCAACCATCGTGATGGTCCACCCCTCCGTCCCCGCCAACAACCTGGCCGAATGGATCGCCTTCGCCCGCGCGCAACCCACGCCGCCCTTCTATGGCAGCACCGGCCCCGGCAGCGCCGGCCACCTGGTGGGCGAGGTGCTGCAACGCGACGGCAATTTCCGCATGGAACACGTCCCATTCCGCGGCGCGTCGCTGCTGGTGCAGGACATGCTGGCTGGCCGCATCCCCTTCGGCGGCGACCAGCTTTCCACATCGCTGCAACACATCCGGGCTGGGTCTTTGCGCGCGATCGCCATCCGCTCCACCAGCCGCAGCCGCGTGCTGCCGGATGTGCAGACCGTGGCCGAACAAGGCTTCCCCAACGCCGCCATCCTGGGCTGGAACGGCTTCTTCGCGCCGGCGCGCACGCCCGAAGCCGCGCTGGTGCGCCTGCAAGCCGAAATCGCCGCGGCCGCGCGCCACCCACCACTGGCCGCGCGCATGGAGGAACTGGGCGCCGACCCGGGTGGCAACCCGACCGCCGAATTCCGCACCATGGTGCACGAACAAGTGGCCAGCCTGCGCCCTATCGTGCGGTCGCTGCGGCTGACGCCTGAGTGATCCTGTTCGTCTACGGCACGCTGCTGGATGCGCGCGTGCTGGACCGGATGGCGGGGGTGAAGGGGCTGCATCGGCGCCTGCGCCCCGCGCGGCTTTCAGGGTTTTTGCGCGTCTTCCTGCGCGGCACGCCATACCCCACGCTGGTGCGCCGCGCCGGCGCCGTGGATGGCGCGCTGCTGCGCGTGACGGGCGCGCCCTTGGCCCGCCTGAACGCCTATGAAGGCCCGTCCTACGCGCTCCATCCGCTGCGCGTGGTGACCGCGCGCGGCCCCGTGCGCGCCGTCGCCTGGGTCGCGCAGCGCTGGCGCGCCGACCATACGGCCTGGCCCGCCTGAAACTCCCGTCATTTTTCGTTGCGTGTGTCAAACAAACTTGACACTGCCGCGCCCACCCGCCCACCTTCCCTGCATGAGCCGCGCACCGCAACGCATTTGCGTCGTCGGCGCGGGCATGGGTGGGCTGGCCGCCGCCGCGCTGCTGGCCGCCCGCGGGCTGGAGGTGACCGTGCTGGAACGCGCCCCCGCCATCGGCGGCAAGACGCGCTTCGTGCCGCCTGCGCATGGCATCACCCTGCGCGAGCAGATGGACGCGCTGTTCGACGCAGCGGGCGCGCGCATGCCCGCGCTGATGCCGGCCGAACCTGTGATGCGCCACATCTGGGATGGTGGCGCGACACTGGATCTGCACGCGGATGCGACGCGCAACGCCGATGCCGTAGGCGCCTTCGCGGGCGCTGCCGCCGCGCGCGGATACCGTGATTACGCAGCGCGCGCGCGGCATGTCTTCGATGTGCTGGCGGCGCCCTTCACCTTCGCGCCCAAACCTTCAGCGGCAGCACTGATGCTGAACACGGCCGTATCGCTGCGCCTGGGCCGCGCCGCGCTGGGCACGCTGTGGGACGGCTTGGCGCCGTTCTTCCCGGACGCGCGTTTGCGCCAAGTGTTTGCGCGCGCGGCGACCTATATCGGGTCATCACCACTGCTCGCGCCGGCCACGCTGATGATGGTGCACCACATCGAAAACCAGGGCGTCTGGCGCATCGGCGGCGGCGCGCAGGCCTTGGCCCAAGCACTGGCCGACGCCGCCCGCGCACATGGCGCAACGCTGCGCTGCGACGCCGATGTCACGCGCGTCGAAAACACCGCCGGCCGCGCCAGCGGCGTGACGCTGCGCAATGGCGAACGCATCTCCGCCGATGCCGTGCTGCTCAACGCGGACGCCATGACGGTGGCCGCCGGCCTGTTCGGCCCCGCCGCCGCAAAGGGCCTTGCGGCACCGCGCGACCGCAGCTTTTCCGCCGTCACCTGGCCGCTGCGCAGCGCCACCGAACAGGCCGTGCTGCTGCCCGCCGAACCCACCGCCGAATACACAGAAATCCAATACCGCCACCGCCTGCCTGCCGCGCCATCCATCCAACTGGCCGGCACCACCGCCATGGTCAGCGCACCCGCGCGCAGCCTGTCGCCCGACGCCATCGCCGCTTGCGGCCGCCATATCAGCGCGCGCCTCGCCGTGGTCAGCATCGACATCGCAGGCGCGCCCACCACGCCCGATGACTTCGCCGCCGCCTTCCCCGGCACGCAGGGCGCGCTCTACGGCGCTGCGGTGCATGGTTGGCAGGCCGCGTTCCAACGCCCCGCCGCGCGCGCGCCAATGCCCGGCCTGTTCCTGTGCGGCGGCGGCACCCATCCCGGCGCGGGGCTGGCCATGGCCGCGATATCCGGCCGCCTCGCCGCGCATGCCATTCTGGAGGACCGCTTCTGATGCCCTACGACTCGCCGCAACTGACCACTGGCTGGGAATTCGACCGGCCCGTGCCGATGCGCGGCTATCGCTGGTGGTATGTCGATGCGCTGAGCGATGACGGCCAGCACGGCATCACCATCATCGCCATGATCGGCGCGGTGTTTTCGCCCTGGTATGCCTGGGCGCGTCGCGGTGGCGGCGGTGACCCGATGAACCATTGCTGCATGAACGTGTCGCTCTATGGCGCGCCGCGGCGATGGGCGATGACCGACCGCCGCGCGCCGCATATCACGCGCACGGAAAGCCGGTTTTCGGTGGGGCCGTCCAGCATCGGCTGGGATGGTTCGGTGCTGACGGTGAACATCGAGGAACGCACCGCGCCCTTCGGCCTGCCCTTGCGTGGCGTGGTGCGCGTGACACCGCGCGCCGTCTCCACGCGCGCCTTCACGCTGGACAGCGACGCGCGCCACACCTGGCACCCAGTCGCCGCACGATCGCGCGTGCAGGTGGAGATGGACGCACCAGGCCTGTCCTGGTCCGGCGCCTGCTATTTCGACAGCAACTGGGGCGACGCCCCGCTGGAACAGGACTTTCGTAGTTGGGACTGGTGCCGCGCGCCGATGGAGGACGCGACCGCCATCCTCTACAACCCGCGCCGCCGCGACGGCACGGAACAACACATCGCGCTGCGCGTCGGCAATGATGGCAGCGTGACGGATATCGCATCGCCCGCGCCGGCCACGCTGCCGCGCACCAGGCTGTGGCGCATCCCGCGGCCCACGCGCAGCGAAGGTGCGGCGCGCGTGATCAAGACGCTGGAAGACACGCCCTTCTATTCGCGCAGCGTGATCGGCACGCGGCTGCTGGGGCGCGACGCGACGGCGGTGCACGAAAGCGTTGAATTCGACCGCTTCGCCGCCCTGCCGGTGCAGGTTTTGCTGCCGGTGAAAGTGCCACGGCCATGGTGGTGATGCCGCGTGTGGGCCGCACTAGGCAGCATGTTCTTCAGCGCCTTTGGCGCGGCCACACTGCTGCCGATTCCGTCGGAGCCGCTGTTCATCGGGCTGCTGGTCACCGAAGCCGCGCCGGCCATCGCGATCATTACCGTCGCCTGCATCGGCAACACCCTGGGCGCGGTCGTAAACTGGTGGCTCGGGCTGCAAGTGGACCGGTTCCAGCACCGCCGCTGGTTCCCCGCCACACCCGCGCAGCTGGACCGCGCGCGCGGCTGGTATCGGCGCTGGG
>JAAFHD010000075.1:0-2460 GCA_013298245.1 Alphaproteobacteria bacterium | reverse complement strand
CGGCGATCCGTTGACCGTCATCGGCGGCGTGATGCGCGAGAAATTCTGGGTGTTCCTGCTGCTGGTCGGCGCCGCGAAAACCGCGCGCTATGTTTCACTGGCGCTGATCACCCTGGGCGTGGCCTGATGCGCCACGATGGAGGGCAGAATGCTTGACGCTGCGCAGGATGGCCGCCCGCATGCCGTGGTGATCGGCTCGGGCTTTGGTGGGCTGGCGGCGGCGGTGCGCCTGGCCGCGCGCGGCTGGCGCGTGACCGTGGTGGAAAAGCTGGATGCGCCTGGCGGCCGCGCCTATGTGTTCCGCCAGGATGGCTTCAGCTTCGACGCCGGCCCCACCATCATCACAGCACCCTATCTGCTGGAAGAATTATGGGCGCTGGCCGGGCAGCGCATGGCGGACCACGTCACGCTGAAGCGCATCGACCCCTTCTACGACATCCGCTTCGACGACGGCACGGTGTTCCGCGCCTATGACGACCAAGCCCGCATGCGCGAAGAGGTCGCACGCCTGAACCCGGCAGAAGTCGCGGGCTTCGACCGCTGCATCGCCGATTCCGCGCGCATCTATGACGTCGCTTTCGCCAAGCTGGCGGACCAACCCTTCCATTCCTTCTGGACCATGCTGAAGGCAGCACCGGACATGCTGCGCCTGGGCGGGATGCGCAGTGTTTTCGGCAAGGTCGGCAGCTATTTCCGCGACCCGAAACTGCGCGTGGCCTTCAGTTTTCACCCGCTGCTGATCGGCGGAAATCCGCTCTCCACCACGGCCTATTACTGCCTGATCCAGCACCTGGAACGGCTGCATGGCGTGCACTACGCCATGGGTGGCACGGGTGCCATCGTGCAGGGCCTGGTGAAGCTGGCCGAAAGCCTGGGCGTGCAGTTCCGCTACGATGCGGAAGTGACGGAAATCATCGCGCGCGATGGCCGCGCCGGCGGCGTGCGCCTGGCGGATGGAGAGGTGATCGCCTCCGATATCGTGGTGTCCAACGCCGATCCGGCCTGGACCTATGCGCGGCTGCTGTCATCGCACCCGCGCAAGCGCTGGACGGACAAGAAGGTGGCGCGCGCGAAATACGCCATGTCGCTCTTCGTCTGGTATTTCGGCACCAACCGCCGGTTCGATGATGTGTATCACCATTCCATGGTGCTCGGCCCGCGCTACGAAGGGCTGCTGAAGGACATCTTCAACCGGCACAAACTATCCGACGATTTCAGCCTCTATCTGCATCGCCCGACGGCGACAGACCCATCCATGGCGCCCCCCGGCTGCGACGCCTTCTACGTCCTCTCACCAGTGCCGCATCTGGCCAGCGGCACAGATTGGGCGGTGGAGGCGGAACGCTACCGCGCGCGCATCCAGGCACGGCTGGAATCCACCATAATGCCGGGGCTGGGCGACGCCATCGTCACATCGCGCGTGCTGACGCCGCAGGATTTCCGCGACCGTTTGTTGTCCTGGCAGGGGGCGGCGTTTGCGATGCAGCCGCAGCTGTTCCAATCCGCCTGGTTCCGCCCGCACAATGCCAGCGAGGAACTGCCCGGCCTTTACCTGGTGGGCGCGGGCACGCATCCCGGCGCGGGCGTGCCAGGCGTCATTTCATCCGCGAAGATCGTCGATGCGCTGGTCGCGGAACGGGAGCCTCAGCCCCAGATGAGGTAGATGCCCAGCAGCAGCACGATGGTCGCGATGATGCTCATCTTCGTGAAGCTGCCGAAGGCGTCCCACATGCGCTGGCGCTCGGCCATGATGTCCTGGGATTTGACCTCGACGAAGTCGATCTGGGTCTTGTGCTCGGCCATCGGGGCGTCCTTTTCTCGGGCGCAGTGATAGGAAGATGGGGGCGGTTGGGCAAGAGCACTCGTGATGCGTGTGGTAGGCCAAGTCCCGCGCAGGTCACGAACACGTCACGCGATTCAGCTTTTGCCTTTCCTAGAATCCTGCGCTAGTCTTCGCTCATCCAGCGCCCCAAAACGCTGGTGGACGGCCCGGTATCCCCTGCCGGCTCGCCCTACCCTTCCAATTGGAAGACAACAATGGGCGCCCGACCACCCCCCTGGTCGGGCGCTTTTTGTTTTACCCTATACTGTTGCGCGGGTTTCTTCATCCAGAATCTGAAGTCGGGGCGCCCCTTCCCCTGCCGCCCCAGTGTGGTATCCCGCCCCCGCATCGAGGGGAGGCATATATGCCGAATTACATTGTCCCCGCGCCGGCCCAGGCATTCCTGCCGATCAAGGGCTCCGACGCGGTGTTTCCGATTCGCCGGATTTTCTGCGTCGGCCGCAACTATGCCGAGCACGCGATCGAAATGGGCAGCGATCCGACGCGCGAGCCGCCCTTCTATTTCGCCAAGCCGGCAGACTCGGTCGTCATCAACGATGCCGACATGCCCTACCCCACGGTGACCAAGTCGCTGCACCATGAAATGGAGCTGGTCGTGGCCATCGGCACCGGCGGCA
>JAAFHD010000074.1 GCA_013298245.1 Alphaproteobacteria bacterium | reverse complement strand
GTTTCGGGATGGGAAATCACCACCAAGCACCGCATCGGCAAACTGCCCGGCGTGGCCATGATGATCACCGACATGGAAAAGCTCTGCGCCGACCAGGGTTTCTCCACGCTCGCCATGACACTGCGCCACGGCCAGGTCGCCGGCATGCTGCCTGGCCCCCACAAGGACCCCTTCGACCGCATGCTGATCGCGCAATGCATGGTCGACGGCCTGGCGCTGGTCACCAACGACCCCACCTTCGACGATTACGGCATCGCCAAGCTCTGGTAGTGACGCGCGACTGTGGCAATAACGCCCCATGTCGCACAACAGCTTCGGCCATCTCTTCCGCATGACCACCTGGGGCGAAAGCCATGGCCCCGCCATTGGCTGCGTGGTCGATGGCTGCCCGCCCGGCATCGCGCTGACGGAAGCCGACATCCAGCCCTTCCTCGACCGCCGCCGCCCCGGCCAGTCGAAATTCGTGACACAGCGCCAGGAACCGGACCAGGTGCGCATCCTCTCGGGCGTATTTGAAGGCCGCACCACCGGCACCTCCATCGCGCTGCACATCGACAACCAGGACCAGCGCAGCAAGGATTATTCCGAGATCGCGGAAAGCTTCCGGCCCGGCCATGCGGACATCGCCTATCACTGGAAATACGGCATCCGCGATTATCGCGGCGGCGGCCGTTCTTCGGCGCGCGAGACCGCGATGCGGGTTGCCGCCGGTGCCGTCGCACGCCGCGTGCTGCAAGGTGTGACCATTCGCGGCGCGCTGGTGCAGATCGGCGCCGACCGGATCGAGCGCGCCAATTGGGACTGGGCGCAGGTGGACCAGAACCCCTTCTTCTGCCCTGACCCCGCCGCCGCGACCCGTTGGGAAGCGCTGCTCAACGAAACGCGCAAGGCCGGCTCCTCGCTCGGCGCGGTGATCGAAGTGGTAGCGGAAGGCGCACCACCCGGCCTCGGTGCGCCCATCTATGGCAAGCTGGACGCCGATATCGCCTCCGCCCTGATGGGCATCAACGCGGTCAAGGGTGTTGAGATCGGCGATGGCTTCGCCGCCGCGGCACTCTCCGGCGAGGACAATGCCGACGAAATGCGCATGCGCCAGGATGGCCAGGTGGAGTTCCTGGCCAACCACGCAGGCGGTGTTTTGGGCGGCATTTCCACCGGCCAGCCGATCATCGCGCGCTTCGCGGTCAAGCCCACCAGCTCCATCCTGACGCCGCGCCTGGCCGTCACGCGCGGCGGCGAGAACACCGAACTGCGCACCAAAGGCCGCCACGACCCCTGCGTGGGCATCCGCGCGGTTCCGGTGGGCGAGGCGATGCTGGCGCTGGTGCTGGCCGACCACCTGCTGCGCCACCGCGCGCAGAACCCGGCAGCACCCACCATGCCGCGCCTGCCGTAGCCGCTACACGACTGGGCTGCGCCCACCATCCACATTGATCGCGGTGCCGGTGATGTAGCCGCCCAT
Source organism: Alphaproteobacteria bacterium (assembly GCA_013298245.1). GTDB lineage: Bacteria > Pseudomonadota > Alphaproteobacteria > Acetobacterales > Acetobacteraceae > Rhodovarius. The sequence goes on along the minus strand of JAAFHD010000074.1, from coordinate 10,388 downwards.
GTCGCTGGCCAGCAGCAGCGCCTGGGCCGCGAATTCATCCGCCAGCCCGATGCGCCCGAGCGGCACGGCCTTGCCCTGTTCGGCCTTCCATTCCTCCCAGGAGATGTTGCGCTTTTCGGCCGCGTGGCGGCGCACCCATTGGTCGCTCTCGATGATGCCGACCAGCATGGCGTTCACCAGGATGTTGTGCGGCGCGAATTCATTCGCCAGCGCCTTGGTCAGCGCCATGCCGGCGGCGCGCGACACCGATGTGGGTGCTGACCCCGCCAACGGCGCCTTCGCGCCAATGTTCAGCACATTGATGATCCGCCCCCAGCGGCGTTCCTTCATCCCCGGCAGCACGCCGCGCGCCAGGCGCACGGCGGCAAACAGCTTCAAATCCAGGTCGTCCTGCCACAGCGTGTCCGACACCTCCAGGAATGGCCCGCGCTGCGAGGTGCCGGCATTGTTCACCAGGATATCCACCTGGCCGAGGCCCGCCATGGCCGCGCGCACAGCACCCTCGCAGCCCTCGGCGCTGCGGATATCGGCGGGCACCGGCACAACTTTGGCACCCGGTGCGGCGGCGCGGATTTGCGCGGCCGCGGCTTCCAGCGCATCCGCGCCGCGCGCGACCAACGCCACATGGCCCCCCGCCTTGGCGAACATCATCGCCATGGCCAGGCCCAGCCCCTTGGAACCCCCGGTGATGATGGCCGCGCGGCCGTTCAAGCTGATCTGCATGGCGTTGTCCTTCCCCTTGTTGCGCCAAGCCTATGTCAGCGTCGCGGGCGCGTCACGCCGCGCCCATGGCATGGAATTTCGTCCGCGCCGGTTAGCATGTCGTTCATCAGGACAGCGGCAAAGACGACGCCATTCAATCCACGGAATCACCTCCATGCCCATGCCCAATATCCGCCTGCCGCTCGTGCCGCGCATCATCCTGATGACAGTCGCGATGCTGACCGTTTCCCTGCTGGCCGCAGTCGGCCTGTCCGCCTGGCGCGCGCATGACCAGGCCTGGCAGCGCCTGGACGCGCGGCTGGATCGCGGCATGGGCACGCTGGAAGCAAGCTTGGCGCTGCTCGGCCAGGGCTGGTCGGTCGATGCCGAAGGGCGGCTGCTGCGCGGCGGCCAGGTGGTGAATGGGCGCACCGATGTGGTCGATGTCACTTCGCGTTCCATGGGCGGGGTCGCGACCATTTTCGCGGGTGACACACGCGTCGCGACCTCGGTGGTCAATGCGCAGGGCGCGCGCGCGGTTGGCACGCGGCTGGCGGCGGGGGCCGCACTCAGCGCCGTGCAGCGCGGCGAGCGTTTCCGCGGAGAGGCCAATATCCTCGGCCGCGACCACATCACCATCCATGAGCCGATCCGGGACGCGAATGGCCGGCAGATCGGCATCATCTTTGTCGGCGTCTCGCTGGATGCGATGCGCGCTGAGCTGCGTGACAACCTGATCGCCAATGGCGCCAAGGCGCTTGGCGTGCTGCTGGTCTCGGCACTGCTGGCGTGGTTGCTGCTCGCGCGCATGCTGCGCCCGCTGACCGACCTGACTGGCCAGCTGCGTGGGATTGGCGCCGGCCGCATTGATGAGGTGGTGCCGCACCAGGCGCGCCGCGATGAATTGGGTGAAATGGCACGCGCGCTGGACGGGTTGCGCCAGGGCGCGCAACGCACCCGCACGCTGGAGGCGGAAGCCACCAGCCAGCGTGCACGCTCGGAGGCCGAACGCGTGGCCCATGCAGGTGCCACCGCCGACCGCATGACCGAACAACTCGGCCAGGCGACGAGCGCATTGTTCGACCGTGCGGCCGAACTGAATGGCGCCGCGACCGCGCTGCGCGGCACGGCGGCTGACACGGCGCTGCGCTCGCGCAGCCTGGGCGGCACGGCGGATGACGCGGCGCGCAATGTGGAAGCAGTGGCGGCCGCGGCCGAGGAATTGTCCGCGTCCGTCACCGAAATCACCCGCCGCATGGAAGACGCATCGCGCATCGCGCTGCGCGCATCCGATGACGCACGCCGCACGGACGGCACGATGCAGACGCTGGCCGGTGCCGCCGGGCGCATCGGCGAAGTGGTGCGGCTGATCGAAAGCATCGCGAGCCAGACCAACCTGCTGGCGCTGAACGCCACCATCGAAGCGGCGCGCGCCGGCGAGGCCGGCAAGGGCTTCGCCGTCGTCGCGGGCGAGGTGAAGACGCTCGCCGCACAGACCGCCAAGGCGACCGAGGAAATCGGCGCGCAGATCGGCGCCGTGCAGGGTTCCACCACGGAAGCCGTGCAGGCAATCCGCGCCATGGCCGAAGTGATTGGCCAGCTGAACGAAACCAGCGCCGGCATCGCCGCCAGCGCGCAACAGCAGGGTGATGCCACGCGCGAAATCGCGGTGCGCGTCGCCGAAGCCGCGCAAGGCATGTCGCTGATGTCCACCACCGTGCGCGAACTGGCCGATGACGCGACGCGCACGGAAGCCGCGGCCGAAACCCTGGGCCGTGTCGCCGATGCGGTGCATGGCGCGGGCAGCGGCATGCAGCGGGAAGTGGCGGATCTGGCGCGGGATATCCGCGCGGCGTAGCGACCGATCTGAACAGGCAGAACAGGGCACCGCCCTCTACCGGCGCGGCGCCGTGCTCGCCGGTTCCTGCCCCAGCCCGAACAGCCCGCGCAGGAAGCCGGGCGTGAGGGTGGAAAGCGGGTTGACCGTCACCTGCGGATCACCCGCCGGCCCCTGCGCGCGGAAACTGGTGGCGAAAACACCGCCACCAGGCTCCGGGCTGAACAACCGCCCCAGCAGCGGGATATTGCCCAGCATCTGGTTGAACAGATACGCCGGCACGATCGTGCCCTCGATATCCAGCACCTGGGGTTCGCGCAAAATCCGCCCGCGCGCGGTGATGCCGAGGCTCGGTGAAAACGCCCGCCAATCATTCAGCGTCAGCACATCCGGCGTCAGGCTGAAGGGCGCCGTCATGCGCGCAAATGCCAGGCCCGAGCCGCCTTGCAGCGCATCCATCAGCCCGATCAGCGTCATCGCCTGCAGCACCTTGCCGATGGCCGGCGCGCCGCGCACCACGAAGTTTTCCATCTCGGCGGTGCCGGTCAGCGCGGTGCCTGGCGTGTTGTTCTCCCACCCGCCGGTGACGGTCAGGCGCCCGCCTTCGACCGCTTCCAGGCCGTCAAAGGCGCGGATCAGCGCGCCACCATTCTCCGCCGTCAGGCGCAGCGAACGGCCCTCGCCACGCGGTGCGACGGTCAGTTCGAAGGCGCCTCCCTGCGGCCCCGTGCGCCCGCGCAAGGATGCCTGGCGCAGCACGCCGCGCGCATCCACCACGCCGCGCGCCTGCACCCCCAGCACATCCCGCCGATCACCCATGGAGACACGGTCGAAGCGCGCTTCCACCACCACCGGCGGGCTGTTGCCCGCTTCGGGCGCGGACTCGCGCTGGCGCCCGCCGGCCTGGTGCTGCCGCGCCCCGAAGATCGGGCGCAAATCCAGCAATGGCCCGCGCAGCGATACCTGCCATGGCGCGCCATCGCGCTCCGGCGCGCGGATATCGCCCATGAAGCGGCTGCCGCCGAACAGGCTTTCGGTGATCTCGATGCGCGGGAAGCGCGGCCCCACGGCCGTGGCGCGCCCGCGCAGCGACAATTCCAGCGCATCCAGCCGCGCGTTTTCCACCGCCAGCACCTGGTCGCCCTGGATGCGCAGCGTGGCCTCGGCGCGCGCGGGGCTGCCCACCGGCTTGGCCCAGCGCGCCGCCGGCACGGACAGCGATGCGGGTGCCAGATCCATCCGCAGCGCGACCTGGCCCTGGCCATTGCGCCGGCGTTCGCTGCGCGCTTCGATCGCGACCGACCCGCCCAGCACATCGCCCAGATCGAAGCCGAGTGCGGCCAGCTGCGCGGCCGTTGGTGTGGCGGTGATGGTTTCACGCGCAACGATCTGGGTGGCCGGCCCCGGGCGCAGGTCCATCTCCACATTCATCCGCAGCGCCGCACCCGCCATCTGGCCGGTGCCGTTCACGCGCAGGCGCTCGGTGTCCACCTGCAATTCCACATCGCCGCGTTCGAGGTCGCGGCCGAGCAGCAGCCGCGTCAGCCGCACGCCGCGCAGCCGGGCTTCGGCGCGCAGGGCGATCTGGTCCGCGGGCAAATCCGACAGCAGCGGGAAGCCGATGTTGATCCTGGTCTGCTGCGTGCCCTCCGCCACCGCGATTTCCAGCGGCCGGCGGTCGAACAGGCGCAGCCTGGGGTGGCGCAGCACGGTGATGAGTTCGGGCAGCGAGCCTTGCAGGTTGATCGCCAGTTCCGCGCGTTCGCGCTGTTCGCGCAGGCCGGTGAAGCGCAGGACGGTGCTGGGAATCTCCACGCCGCCGGGCGCGCCGTCCGCGCGCGCCTGCCGCCCGCCTTCGGTCTCCACCGTGATGACATCCACCCCGAACTGCGCGCGCCCCGCCACACCCACCACCGGCGGGATGGGTGCGAGCCATTGCACCGTGGCCCCTTCCATGCGCGCCGTGCCCGACAGATCGCGCAATGCGCCACCCGCCAGGGTGAAGCGCCACGCGCCATCGCGGATCAAGCCTGCGGTGATATGCCGCGTGATCCAGCCGCGCGCGCCCGGCGCCAACTCAGCCGGCCAGAACGCGCCGAGATCCTGGAAGGCCACCTGGTCCAGGGTTGCGTCCAGCACGGCAGTGCCGTCGAGCGCCGCCTCGCCGCTGACCGAAATCAGGCTGGGCGTGGCACCCGCGCGCGGGGCCGGCAGGCGCATGGTGCCGCGCGTGATGCGCAGGCGTTCGGGTGTGGCGTCCAGTTCCAGCAACGCTTCCTCGGCCGCGAGCGCGCTGCCGATGCGCGGTTCGATCAGCGGCAGGCGCGCCACCGCCCGCGTGAGGCGCGGCCCATCCGCCCATTCGCCGGCGATCGTCACCCGCCCGCCGCGCAGCGTGCCGCCGGCCAGCCACGGCAATACGCGCGCCCGCGCATCGGCGGCCAGTGCTGGGTGCCACAGCTGCGCCACCTGCGCGATTTCCATCAGCGGCACATCCACCACCGCCTCACCGCGCCAGGTGCTGCCGGTCTGCGCCGCACGCCCGCGCGCGTTCAGCGCCACACCGCCCGTGCCATCGCCCAGCACCAGCTGCGCCTGGCGCAATTCAACCGCGTCGCGCTCGGCCGCGATGGTGAATTCGGCGCGCTGGAAGGGCAGGGCGCCGGCCGGCAGGCGCCACTCGCCGGGGCCGGATGACACCCGTAGGCTGGCGGCATGCGGCGCCAATCCGCGGTCCAGTTCCACCACCAGTTCCGCATCGACCAGCGCATCCAGCCGCGCCAAGGGAAGTGCCCGCGCATCCAGCAGCCCGAGCAGCCCGGGCGGCAGGGCCATCACCCGCACGCTGATGCCCGCGGCCTCGCCTGGGCCTTGGCCCACACCGGCGATGGCGATGCGGATATCCTCACCCATCACCTGCAGCACGGCCTGGCCGCGCGCCAAAAGCCCGCCCTGGCGCGCGCGTGCCGCGTTCAGTTCAAGGTCGGCGATGCGCAAGGGCGGGCGCCCGTGGCCTGCGGGAATGTCGATCACGCCGCGCCGCACCGTCAGCGCGGCCAGCGCCATATGGCTGCCTTCCTCATCGGGGGGGGCGAACCAAGCGGTCAGCGCAGTGGGGTCGAAGGGGGTGTCGCCGGCTTCGCGCAGCGTGGCGCGTGGTGCGATCAGTTCCGCGCGCGAAGGTGCGATATTCCCGCGCAGCAAGGCGCTGGCGGAGATGTGCACGATCACCGCCTCGGCCACGGCATCCAGGCCAGGTGCGGCCAGGCGCACGTCATTCATGCGCAGCGCCGGCAAGGCGGAAGGGCCCTGCATCCAGCCATCCCAGGCGAGGGTGGCCCGCCCCGCATGCAGCCGCGCGCCGGGCCCGAGCGTCATGCCGCGGTCCAGCATGGGCGCGAGCCAGGTCAGCTCCAGCGGTCCCTGCGCCAGCCGCCAGGCCAGGGCACCCGCGCCAAGCCCGACCAGCAGTGCGGCGGCCAGCACCGCACGCGTGGCCAGCCGCAGCGCGCGCCGCCAAGGTGCTGCCGGCCGTTTTGCGGCGCTGACTTGACCACTCATGCCGCCTTGGTCCCATCTCAGGCCGATGTCGCGCAACCCCAAGCTGCCTGAACCTTTCGATGCGGATGCCGTGGCATCGCTGCTGTCACGCCTCGCGGAGGCGGGGGCGGCGTTGGCGGATGATGCGCGTGCGCGGCCCCTGCTGGCGGCGCTGGCCGGGCACAGCCCGTATCTGGCGGAACTGATCGCGCGCGAACCCGCGACATTGCAGGCCGTGCTGGTGCGCGGCGCTGATGCGGCGTTCGAGGCCGCGATCGCCCCACTGGCCCGGCCGGAGCCGGCGGAATCGCGCGCCGCATTGGGTGTGCTGCTGCGCCAGGTGAAGCGCCGCGCGGCGCTGGTGGCGGCGGCGGCCGATGTGGGTGGGCTGTGGCCCTTGGCGCGCGTCACGGGCGCGCTGTCCGCGCTGGCGGAGACCGCGCTGAAATCCGCCTGCCGGCACCTGTTGGCCGATGCGGTGGCGCGCGGCGAATTGCGCCGAGGTGCGGCGCGCGGTGCGAAGGGCTGCGGGCTGATCGTGCTCGGCATGGGCAAGCTGGGCGCGCGCGAATTGAACTATTCCTCCGACATCGACCTGATCGTGATGTTCGACCCCGAAGCCGCGGCCACCGAACCCAGCGAAGCCCAGGGCACCTATGTGCGGATCGCGCGCGATCTGGTGCGCCTGTTCGAGGAACGCACCGCGGAAGGCTATGTCTTCCGCACCGATTTGCGCCTGCGCCCGGACCCCGGTGCCACACCCCTGGCTGTGAACATCAACACCGCCATCAGCTATTACGAGAGCCTGGGTGCGACCTGGGAACGCGCCGCCTTCATCAAGGCGCGGCCGGTGGCCGGCGACATCGCGGCGGGCGAGGCCTTCCTGCGCGACATCCGCCCCTTCACTTGGCGGCGGCATCTGGATTTCGCCGCACTGGCGGACATCCACAACATCAAGCGCCAGATCCATGAGCACAAGGCGGCAAAGGGTGCGGGCGATCGCATCGCGGTGGCGGGGCATGATGTGAAGCTCGGGCGCGGTGGGATTCGCGAAGTGGAATTCACCGCGCAATCGCTGCAACTGATCTGGGGCGGGCGCGACCCCGCGCTGCGCGACCCGACCACATTGGGCGCGCTGACGGCGCTGGTTTCGGCCGGCAAGCTGGACGCGCGTGCGCGCGATGAACTGACGGCCGCGTACGAATTCCTGCGCGATGTCGAACACCGTTTGCAAATGTTGGAGGACCGCCAGACACACCGCCTGCCGGAAGATGCTGCGGGCCTGGCGCGCATCGCATCCTTCATGGGCGAGGCGGATTTCGCGGCCACGCTGACCGCGCATCTGGCGCGCGTCGAAACCCACTACACCCGCGTCTTCGACACCATTGCACCCGCGCCCGAAGCCACGCCCCGCCTGGAGGACAGCCCCGAAGCCGCCGCGCAACTGACCGCCATGGGTTTTCGTGATGGTGCCTCCGCGCTGTCGATCATCCGCGGCTGGCAGCAGGGGCGCGCGCGTGGCACGCGCAGCGAAAGGGCGCGCGCGCTGGTGGTGGAATTGCTGCCCGCGCTGCTGGACGCCTTCGCGGCCGAGGGCGATCCCGACGCGGTGCTGGCGCGCTTCGATGCGCTGCTCTCGCGCGTGTCCACGGGTGTGCTGATGCTCTCGCTGCTGGCGCATAATCCGGCGCTGTTGAAGCGGGTGGCGAATATCCTGGGTGCGGCGCCGTATCTCGCGGACCACCTGGCGCATACGCCGGCGGCGTTTGAGGGCCTGCTCTCCCACGACCCGCGCGCGCCCTTGCCCATCACCGCGCGCGTGAAGGATGCGCGCCACCTGGAGGAAGCGCTGGATGCCGCGCGGCGCCTGGCCACCGAACGCCGCTTCGATGTGGACGCGGCCATGCTGGAAGGGCGTCTCACGGCCGATGAAGCAGGCGGCCTTCGCAGTGACCTGGCCGATGACGCGCTGGCCGCGATCCTGCCGCGCGTCGCGCGTGATTTTGCCGTGCGCCACGGGCGCATCCCGGGCGGCGCGCTGGCGGTGCTGGCGCTGGGCAAACTGGGCGGGCGGGAGATGCTGCCGGGCTCCGACCTCGACATCGTGCTGCTCTACGAACACGCCGATGGCGTGGAGGCGAGCCAGGGCGGCACCAAATCGCTCTCGCCCAGTGAATACTTCATCCGGCTGTCGCACCAGGTGGTGGCGGCACTGTCCGCACCCGGCGCGGAGGGGCGGTTGTTCGACGTGGACATGCGCCTGCGCCCGACCGGCAACAAGGGGCCGGTGGCGACGCGGCTCGACAGTTTCGCGCGCTACCACGCGGCCGAAAGCTGGACCTGGGAACGCATGGCGCTGACCCGTGGGCGGGTGGTCGCCGCTGGCCCCGCCGCTTTCCGGCGCAAGGTGGGCGCGGCCGCGCGCGCCGCCCTGTTGCGCGCAGCGCCACCCGGCCAGGTGCTGGCGGATGCACGCGCCATGCGCGCGCGCATGCTGCGCGAATTGCCCCCCGAAGGCCCATGGGATTTGAAGGCCATGCGCGGCGGCATGATCGAGGTGGAATTCATCGCGCAAGCCTTGACGCTGGAACACGCCGCGCGCCATCCGGGCCTGGCGGCCGGTTCCACCCGCGGCATGCTGGAGGCCTTGGGCCGCGCGGGCCTGTTGCCCGAAGCCGACGCGCTGATCCGCGCCGAGGCGCTGTGGCGCACCCTACTCGGCTTGCGTCGCCTGATGGTGGGGCGTGCGCGCGATGAAGCGCTTGCACCTGCCGCCATGGCCGCCTTGCTGCGGGGTGTCGCACAGGTGCTGGGCCCGGTTGACGAAGCGGGGCTGCGCCCACAGATCGAACGCCATGCCGATCTGGTGCGCGCTGGCTTCATGCGCCACATCGGCGACCCCGATGCAGGAGAGAGCGCATGAGCGACGCAGGCCCCAACCCCGGTGACAAGGCGCCCGCCTTCAAGATGGCCGCGAGCGGCGGGCGGGAGGTCAGCAGCGCCAGCCTGAAGGGCAAGCCATACCTGCTGTATTTCTACCCCAAGGCCGACACGCCCGGCTGCACCAAGCAGGCCTGCGGCATCCAGGAAGCGCTGCCCGCCTTGGGCAAGCTGGACCTAACGGTGATTGGCGTTTCACCCGATGCGATGCCGCCGATCGAGAAATTCGCGGCCAAGTACAAGCTGGAATTTCCGCTGGCCAGCGACCCCGACCACAAGGTGGCCGAAGCCTACCGCGTGTGGGTGGAAAAGAGCATGTACGGCAAGACCTATATGGGCATGGAGCGGTCGAGCTTCCTGGTCGGCGCCGATGGCAAGGTGAAGGCCGTGTGGCGCAAGGTGAAGCCCGAAGCGCATGCGGCCGCGGTGATGGAAGCGGCGAAGGCGCTATAGCAGGCTGCTGAAAAACTGGATGGGTCGGCCACGGGCGCCACGCAGGATGAGCGGCGCAAACGAAGGTTCCTTGATGCGATTGCTTGCCCTGCTGGCGCTGCTGCTGGCCGCCCCCTGGACAGCCTCGGCGCAGCCCGCCTGCCCCGCCAATGCGGGCAACCTGCCTGACGGCCCGCCCTTGCGGTGCAGCTGTGCCGCAGGTGCGACCGGCCCCGTATGGGGCACCGAGCAATACCCGGTGGACAGCCACATCTGCGCCGCCGCCCGGCATGCCGGGATGGTCCGCGCGCAGGGCGGCGTGGTCACCCTGGAAATCCTGGGACCGGCCCAGGGCTATGCCAGCAGCACGCGCAACGGCGTGCGGTCGCGGGAATATCCTGGCCGGTCGATGTACTTCCAATTCGTCGGTGAGCCTGTCGTGGCGGCCGCCCGGCCGGGCGGTGATGTGCAGGAATGCTCGCGCTCCATGGCCTCTGATGGCAGTCCAAGCGACGTGCATCGCTGCATGTGCAGCGCGCGGGCGGTGGCCGGTGACGGCAGCAGGGACGACATCGTCGCGGGCACGGATGCCTATGCGAATGACAGCAACACCTGCCGCGCGGCGCTGCATGCCGGCGCGATCGGCCCGCAGGGCGGCGTGGTCAGCGTCATCAAGCAGGGCTTCATCCAGCGCCTGCCCGGCAGCACGCGCAATGGCGTGACATCGGTACCGGTCGAGCAGGTGCGGGATAGCTTCCGCTTCGTCATCGATCGCGGGGTGCAGGCCTGCCCGGCCACGCTGATCGCCTTTGCCCGGGCGGGCGACAGCCTGACCTGCACATGCGGCGCCGAGGCGATGGCGCGCAACGGCGGCGTCTGGGGCAGCGGGCCCTATACCTCGGACAGCCTGGTCTGCCGTGCGGCGCGCCATGCGGGG
>JAAFHD010000073.1:5681-11894 GCA_013298245.1 Alphaproteobacteria bacterium | reverse complement strand
CCACGCTGCAAGGTGCCGTGCTGACCGACTACCTGCCGGGCGATTCGCGAATCTTCGCGCTGCTCCAGCAGGTGCGGCTGATGGATGCACCCGTCGCCGACCACGACCTGCTGCTGGAAAGCCCGCGCCTGTTCCGCCAGGGCGTGTCGGTGCATGGCGCGCCGATGAACGAGATGCCGGGCTGCGTCGTGCTGTCGCTGACCGATGGGTCGAAGGCCGCCATGCTGGACCGGCAGCTGAATTTCCTGGGTGCTGCGCGTGGCGCCACCGCCATGGCCGAAATGCTGGGCCATGAGATCAAGAACCCGCTTTCCGGCATTCGCGGCGCCGCGCAATTGCTCGAGCAGAACGCGACCGAGGCGGACCAGGAACTGACACAGCTGATCCAGGACGAGGTCGAGCGCATCCGCAAGCTGATCGACCGGATGGACATGTTCTCCGACCGCCCGATCGAGCGCGAGCCGCTGAACATCCACCGCGTGCTGGACCACGCAAAGCGTGTCGCGCAATCGGGTTTCGCCGCCCATCTGCGCTTCACGGAAGAATACGACCCATCGCTGCCGCCGGTTTGGGGCAATCGCGACCAGCTGATCCAGATTTTGCTGAACCTGATGAAGAACGCCGCCGAGGCGATGACGGAAGCCGGGCAGGGCAATGAAATCCAGCTGACCACCGCATACCATCACGGCGTGCGCATCGCGGTGCCCGGCAGCACCGAACGCGTCCACCTGCCGCTGACCGTCACCGTGCGCGACAATGGCCCCGGCATCCCCGAGCATATCCGCGCGACGCTGTTCGAGCCCTTCATCACCACGCGGCGCGGCGGGCAAGGGCTGGGCCTGGCGCTGGTGGCGAAATTGGTGGCGAACCATGGCGGGCTTGTTGAATGTGACAGCCGGCCTGGGCGCACTTCCTTCCGTATTTCACTGCCCGTGCCGCCGCCCGGGGAAATCACCAGGGATGAGACCGAATGACCGATAGCCGATCCATCCTGATCGCCGATGATGACCGCGCGATCCGCACTGTTTTGTCGCAAGCGCTGTCACGTGCCGGCTATGCCGTGCGCACAACATCATCGGCATCCACGCTGTGGCGCTGGGTGGAGGATGGCGAGGGCGATTTGGTCATCACCGATGTGGTGATGCCGGACGAAAACGGCCTGGACCTGCTGCCGCGCATGAAGCGCGTGCGCCCCGATCTGCGCGTTGTGGTGATGAGTGCGCAGAGCACCTTCACCACCGCCGTAAAGGCAGCCCAGCGCGGCGCGTTTGAATACCTGCCCAAGCCCTTCGACCTGAAGGAATTGCTGGCGGTGGTGGAGCGCGCGCTGGCCCGCAGCACGCCGACCGCGCAGCCCGAGGAAGAAGGCACGCCGGAGAAGCTGCCGCTGGTTGGCCGCAGCACAGCGATGCAGGAAATCTACCGCACCGTAGCACGGCTCACGACGACCGATCTGACGGTGATGATCACCGGCGAGAGTGGCACCGGGAAGGAGCTGGTCTCGCGCGCGCTGCATGATTACGGCAAGCGCCGCGCCGGGCCGTTCGTGGCCATCAACATGGCCGCCATCCCGCGCGAATTGATCGAGAGCGAGCTGTTCGGCCATGAACGCGGCGCCTTCACGGGTGCGCTGGTGCGCGGCGTGGGCCGCTTCGAACAGGCCGCCGGCGGCACGCTGTTCCTGGACGAGATTGGCGACATGCCGCCCGAGGCGCAGACGCGCCTTTTGCGCGTCTTGCAGGAGGGCGAGTTCACCACGGTGGGCGGCCGCCAACCCATCAAAGCCAATGTGCGCATCGTGGCGGCGACGCATCGTGATTTGCGCGCCTCCATCCGCGCCGGGCTGTTCCGCGAGGACCTGTTCTACCGCCTGAACGTCGTGCCGCTGCGCCTGCCGCCACTGCGCGAACGCACCGAGGATATTCCATTGTTGGCGCGCCACTTCCTGGACCGCGCCAAGGCGTCGGGCCTGCCTGCGAAGCAGTTGTCGCAGGACGCGCTGGATCGGCTGAAGCGCCACGCCTGGCCGGGCAATGCGCGCGAATTGGAAAACCTGATGCGGCGCCTCGCGGCCCTCTACGCGCAGGAGACCATCGATGGTGCTGCGGTGGATGCCGAGTTGGCGGAAGCGGAAGTCGCGACCGATGGCGCGCCGCGCGCATCCGAAACGCTGGAACAATCCGTCGAGCGCCACCTGAAGATGCTGGTCGCGGCGCACAAGGACGGGCTGCCGGTGCGCGACCTGCATGACCGCGTGATGGCCGAAGTCGAACGCCCGCTGCTGCGGCTGGCGCTTTCGGCCACGCGTGGCAACCAGATCAAGGCGGCGGCGATGCTGGGGCTGAACCGCAACACGCTGCGCAAGAAGTTGCGGGAATTGGAATTGCCCGTGGTGCGCGGCATCAGTTGATGACCCCCGCGATGCCACCGGAGCGTCGCGGTTTCATCCGCCGCATCACTGATGTGGCGCTGGGGAAAGGTGTTGCCATCGGGCTGGCCGTCGGCGCGCTGGTGATGGCGGTGGCGACCTTCACCGTGCTGTCGGATGGCAACCCCTTCGGGCCGTCGCGGCCGGGCGTGGTGGTGGGGCTGGTGCTGGCCAACACGGCCTTCCTGTTGCTGCTGGTGGCGGCGCTGGCGGGGCGGCTGGTGCGGGTCTGGGCGGAACGCCGGCGCGGCTATGCGGGGTCGCGGCTGCACACAAGGCTGGTGATTTTGTTCTCGGTCGTGGCGATCGTGCCGTCGATGCTGGTGGCGGGTTTTGCGGCCTTCTTCTTCAATGTGGGCATCTCCGCCTGGTTCAGTGATCGCGTGCGCACCGCGCTGAACGAAAGCCTTGCCGCTTCGCGCGCATACTTGGCGGAACACCAGCAAAACATCCGCGCCGATGCGCTGGCCATGGCCAATGACCTGAACCGCGCGGTCGTGCTGCTGCCCGAACAGGCGCTGACGTTTGCGCGCGTGTTGGCCACCCAGGCCGGTGTGCGCGGCCTGACCGAAGCCGTGGTGTTTGAACCTGTGCTGGGCCGCGTTATCGCGCATGCTGGTGTCAGCGCGTCCTTCCTGCTGGACCCACCGCCGGCCAGTGCGGTCGAGACCGCGCGCAATGGCGAAGTGGCCGTGCTGACCGGCGATGAGAGCGACCGTGCGCGTGCCGTGGTGGCGCTGGCACCCACCACCGGCCTGCTGCTGATGATCGGCCGCCATGTGGACCCGCAGGTCATCGAGCACATGCAGCGCACCGAACAGGCGGTCGAGGCGTATGACAATCTGGACCGCAACCGCGACGGTTTGCAGATCACCTTCGTGATGATTTTTGCGATCGCCGCACTGCTGGTGTTGCTCTCGGCGATCCTGGTGGGGCTGGTTCTCGCGAACCAATTGGCGCGCCCGATCGGGCGGTTGATCCTGGCCGCCGAACGCGTGCGCAGCGGTGACCTGACCGTGCGCGTGGAAGAAGGTCATGGCGATGACGAGGTCGCGACGCTCAGCCGCGCCTTCAACCGCATGACCAACCAGGTGGCGGCGCAGCGCAATGAATTGATGGAGGCGTATCGACAGATCGACGAACGCCGCCGCTTTACCGAAGGCGTGCTGGGCGGTGTGTCGGCGGGTGTCATCGGCTTGGACGCGTACGGCGCAATTGAACTGGCCAACCGCCGCGCATCCGAACTGCTGGGCCGCGATCTGGAAGCCGCATTGGGCCAGCCGCTGCTGGAAGCGTTGCCGGAATTCGAACCCTTGGCGGATGCCGCCGAAGCCGGGCGCGGCACCGGCAATGCCGAGATCATCCTGGGCCCGCCCGATGCACGCCGCACGCTGATCGTGCGCATCGCCCCTGAGACGCAGGAGGACGGGCAGGCCATCGGCTATGTGGTGACCTTCGATGACATCACCGCGCTGTTGACCGCGCAGCGCCAGGCCGCATGGGCCGATGTCGCGCGCCGCATCGCGCATGAAATCAAGAACCCGCTGACACCGATCCAGCTCTCGGCGGAACGGCTGAAACGCCGCTACCTGAAGCAGATCACCGAAGACCCCGAGACCTTCCAGCAATGCACCGACACCATCGTGCGACAGGTGGGTGATATCGGGCGGATGGTGGATGAGTTTTCCGCGTTTGCGCGCATGCCGCAACCCGTCATCCGTCCTGAGCCGCTGACGCGCATCGTGCAGGATGCGCTGGTTTTGCAACGCGAGGCGCACCAGGACATCGTCTATGCCAGCGCGCTGCCGCTGGAGCCGCCGATCGTGCCGTGCGACCGCCGCCTGATTGGCCAGGCGCTGACGAATTTGCTGGCCAATGCGGCCGATGCCATCGCGATGCGCGCGGCCGAAACGCCCGAAATTCCAGCCGCCGGCAATATCCGAATCGCGGTGCAGCCGGATACCGATGGCGTTGGCATCAGCGTCACCGATGATGGCATCGGCCTGCCCGCGGGCGAAGAACGCGCGCGCCTGACGGAGCCTTATGTCACCCACAAGGTGAAGGGCACCGGGCTTGGTCTGGCCATCGTGCGCAAGATCATGGAGGACCATGGCGGGCGTCTGCTGCTGGGCGATGCACCCGATGGCCGCGGTGCGCGCGCGGTGCTGTGGCTGCCCTGGCGCAGTGGCGCCGAACATGCGATGGAACGGCCACAGGCGATGAGCGAACCGGGGGAGCGTTGATGGGGGGCAGGGATGGCGCATGACATCCTGATCGTGGATGACGAGCCGGATATCCGGGCACTCGTGCAGGGCATCTTGTCCGATGAAGGCTATGAGACGCGCCAGGCCGGCAATTCCGACCAGGCGCTGGCAGCCTTTCGTGCGCGCAGGCCTTCATTGGTGATCCTCGACATCTGGTTGCAGGGCAGCCGGATGGATGGCCTGGGGATCCTCAAGGCGATGCACACGGAGGAACCGCAGGTCCCCTGCATCATGATGTCGGGCCACGGCACCATCGAGACCGCTGTGCAGGCGATCCAGATCGGCGCTTACGACTTCATCGAAAAGCCCTTCCAGTCCGACCGGCTGCTGATGGTGCTGGGCCGCGCGCTGGAAGCGGCGAAGCTCAGGCGCGAACTGTCTGAACTGCGGCTGCGCGCAGGGCCTGAGACCGATTATGTGGGTGTGTCGTCACAGGCAGCCCAGCTTCGCGGTGCTGTGGAGAAAGTGGCGCCCACGGGCTCGCGCGTGCTGATCACGGGACCGGCCGGCGCGGGCAAGGAAGTGCTGGCGCGGATGATCCATATGCGCTCGCGCCGCGCCGATGGCGCCTTCGTCGCGCTGAACTGTGCGACGATGAATCCGGCGCGCATCGAGGAGGAATTGTTCGGCGTCGAGGCCAGCAGCGAAGGTCCGCGCCGCGCTGGCCTGCTGGAGCGCGCGCATGGCGGCACACTGCTGCTGGACGAGGTGGCGGACATGCCGCTGGAAACCCAGGGCAAGATCGTACGCGTGCTGCAGGACCAGGGTTTTCAGCGCATCGGTGGGCAGAGCCGCGTGGATGTGGATGTGCGTGTGCTGGCCACCACCAACCGCGATCTGCAGGCGGAAATCCAGGCGGGGCGGTTCCGCGAAGACCTGTTCTATCGGCTGTCGGTCGTGCCGCTGCGCGTGCCCGCGCTGCGCGAAAGGCGCGAGGATATTCCCGCGCTGGCGCGGCATTTCATGGTGCGCAGCGTGGAGACATCGGGCCTCGCGCCGCGCGACATCAGCGAGGACGCGCTGGCCGCTTTGCAGGCCTATGAATGGCCCGGCAATGTGCGCCAACTGCGCAACCTGGTGGACTGGCTGCTGATCATGGCGCCGGGCGAAACCGGCAGCGCGATCCGTGCCGATATGCTGCCTCCGGAAGTCAGCGCCGCGGCGCCTGCCATGCTGAAGCTGGACCGCGGCTCGGAGATCATGACGCTGCCTTTGCGCGAAGCGCGCGAGATGTTCGAGAAGCAGTATCTGGAAGCCCAGCTGCTGCGCTTCAGCGGCAATATCAGCCGCACCGCCGGCTTCGTGGGCATGGAGCGCAGCGCGCTGCATCGCAAGCTGAAATTCCTGGGCGTACACGCGGCCGATGCCGGCTGAACCCGCCGCCATCATCTTCGACTGGGACAACACGCTCGCCGATGGCTGGGCCGCGATCCAGGACGGGCTGAACGCCGCCTTCCGCCATTTCGGCATGCCCGAATGGGACCGCGAGATGGTGCTGTGCAATGTGCGCAAATCGCTGGC
>JAAFHD010000073.1:2839-5671 GCA_013298245.1 Alphaproteobacteria bacterium | reverse complement strand
CGGAAAAATTCGGCGACCAATGGGAAAAGGCGCGCGACATATTCTACCTGACGGTGCAGGCGCGGCACCTCGATGTGCTGCAACCGATGCCCGGCGCGGCGGCGGCACTGCGTGCGGCTGTGGCCTTGGCACCTCTCGCCATCGTGTCCAACAAGCACGGGCCGCTGTTGCGCGCGGAGGTGGAACACCTGCGCTGGGACGGGTTCTTCCGTGCGCGCATTGGCGCTGGTGACTGCGCTGCCGACAAGCCAGACCCCGCGCCCCTGCACGCCGCGCGCTTTGCCTGCGGCAACCCCGATGCCGACGCCTGCTGGTATGTGGGTGATACAGCGCTCGACATGCTCGCCGCGCGGCGTGCGGGCATGGTCAGCGTGCTGCTGGGTGATGCATCGCATGATGGCGGCGTGGACGCCTGCGGCGCGGATATGCACTTCCCGGACGCGATGTCATTCGCGGCCCATCTTTCCACCCTGGACATTCGCGCCTCCCTGCCCAATTCTTGAATCTGCCGGGTTGAGAGCGCGCTTCGTCGCGCGCGAAAATAAGAAGAAGGGGTGCCTGATGGCGGCCGAAAAATCCCAGAATGTGCAGGATGTTTTCCTGAACCATGTCCGCAAGTCGAAAACGCCGGTCACGGTCTTCCTGATCAACGGCGTGAAGCTGCAGGGCATCATCACCTGGTTCGACAATTTCTCGGTGCTGCTGCGCCGCGATGGGCATACGCAGCTGGTCTACAAGCACGCGATTTCCACCGTCATGCCGGGCGCGCCGATCATGCTGTTTGACCCGCAGACGGCTGGTGCCGCGGCACCACCGCCGGCTGAAGGCGGTGAGCCACGCCGCTCCACGCTGTCCATCGCGCCCCGTGAGCCGTCCCCTGCCGCAACCGATTGACACCAGCGCGGGCCCGACCCGCGCCGCAGTGATCCTGCCGCATGAGCGCAGCCATCGCGGCAGTGTGGCGGAATTCACGCCGCCAGGTGCTGTGCGCGCAGCTGATGCAAGGCTGGCGGAGGCGGTGGGTTTGGCCGCGTCCATCGGTGTCGCGATTGTGCACACGGCGATCCACCCGCTGCGCGAACGCCGCCCCGCGACCTTGCTGGGCGAGGGCCAGGTCGCCGCGCTGAAGCAGGCGATGGAGGAGCAGGATGTCACCGTCGCCGTGGTTGATGCCGCGCTGACGCCTGTGCAGCAGCGCAATCTGGAACGCGCCTGGGGCACCAAGGTGATCGACCGCGTCGGCCTGATTCTGGAAATCTTCGGTGAGCGAGCGCGCACGCGTGAAGGCACGCTGCAGGTCGAACTCGCGCATCTGTCCTATCAGCGCACGCGGCTGGTGCGGTCATGGACACACCTTGAACGCCAGCGCGGTGGCTATGGCTTTCTCGGTGGTCCTGGCGAATCGCAGATCGAAATCGACCGCCGTCTGATCGACGAACGCCTGATCCGCATCAAGCGCGAGTTGGAACAGGTGCGCCGCACGCGCGGCCTGCATCGCCGCGCGCGGGAGAAGGTGCCGTACCCGATCGTGGCACTGGTCGGCTACACCAACGCTGGCAAATCCACGCTGTTCAACGCGCTGACGGGTGCGGGCGTGCTGGCGGAAGACCAGCTTTTCGCGACACTCGATCCCACCATGCGCCAGATCCGCTTGCCATCGGGGCGCACGGCGATCCTGTCGGACACGGTGGGGTTCATCTCCGAATTGCCGACGCAGCTGGTCGAGGCGTTCCGCGCCACGCTGGAGGAAGTCGCGGCCGCCGACATCATCCTGCATGTGCGTGACGCGGCACACCCCGACAGCGCTGCCCAGCGCGCCGATGTGCTGGGCGTGCTGCACGACATGAGCGAGGGCGACGACGCGGCGTTGGACGAAGCCTGGCCGGCACGCGTGCTGGAGGTGCTGAACAAGTCCGACCTGCTGCGCGGACGGGAGCCGCCTGGCCTCGCGGTATCCGCGCTGACCGGTGATGGGTTGGATGCGCTGCTGGCGGAAATTGACGCCCGCCTTGCCGCCGGCCAGGAGATGGTCGAGTACGCAATCCCCGCGGCCGATGGCGCGCGTATCGCCTGGCTGCACCGCCACGCCGAGGTGCTGGAAAGCCGCGCCGATGAGGATGTGCTGCACATCGCCGTGCGTATCCCCGCCACCGCCCGCGCGCGTTTCGAGAAGATGGCCGCGCACGATGCGCCGCCCAGCGCCAACGACCCATGATCGGTCACCGCGCGATGGAGGATGTCGCGCAGCTGCTGCGCGCGGCGGCATCCGCTGAAATCCTGCCGCGATTCCGCAGGCTGGATGCCGGCGCGATACGCCAGAAATCTTCTATGCTCGACCTTGTCACCGATGCGGATGAAGCGGCCGAACGCGTCATCACAGCGGGCCTGCAACAGCGCTTCCCCGGCTGCCTGGTGGTGGGTGAGGAAGCCTGCGCGGCCGACCCCGGGCTGCTCGGCCGCCTCGGTTCCGTGCCGCTGTGTTTCGTCGTGGACCCGGTCGATGGCACGAGCAATTTCGCGGCCGGATTGCCGCTGTTCGGCGTGCTCTGTGCGGCGGTCGTGAATGGCGAAGTGGCGGCCGCCTGGGCGCTGGATCCGATCGCCGGTGATTGCGCCATGGCGCTGCGCGGCGAAGGTGCCTGGGGCATCAGCAGCGAAGGTGCGCGCCACGACCTGCGCGTGCCACAGGCACCCGCGCTGTCGCAGATGCTGGGCGCCATCGCCTGGGGTTTCATGGCGCCGGAGCGCCGCGCGCGGGTGTTGCCGCGTCTCGAAAAACTGGCGGGTGTGCTGAACCTGCGTTGTGCTGCGCATGAATGGCGCCTGGCGGCG
>JAAFHD010000073.1:0-2829 GCA_013298245.1 Alphaproteobacteria bacterium | reverse complement strand
ATAATCGTCTGCTGCCTTGGGACCATGCGGCGGGATGGCTGTTGCACCGTGAGGCCGGCGGGCATTCCGCACGCTTCGACGGCAGCGCCTATACGCCGCTGGAGAGCACGGGCGGAATTGTTGCCGCACCCAGCCGCGACTCGTGGCGCGAGATCATGGACGCGCTGGCGATCTGATCAGCAGGCGTTGCGCGTGGCTTCGGCGAAGGCCAGCAGGCAGGCGCCGAAGCGTTCATTGAATGGGGTGCTGACCCCGCCGCCGTGGCCTTCTATGCCTTCGGGGCGGTCAATCACCAGCAGCGCGCCTACGCGCCCGCGCAGCGTCTCAGCCAGGGCCGCGCGGCGGTCGGGATCGGGGTCGAAGGGGTCGTTGCGGAAATTGGCGAAGACGACGCGAGCCTGCGATGGGCGCGCGGTCGCCAGAATGGCGCGCCAGTCGTCCAGCGCACGCATGTGTTCCGGGCTGCCGAGCTGGCCGTGCGACGCGGGGGCGATGGCGATGACGGCATCGGCGAGGCCCGGCGTATCGAGCATCATCAGCGAATTCCAACCGCCGCGCGATTGGCCCGCGACGGCGATGCGCCGATAACCCATGGCGCGCAGCGCGGCCAGGTGTTCGCGCAGCCAGCCAGCGGCGCGTGTCGCATCATCAGAGCCGGGATGGCGGTCGAAGCGCCAGACGTCGTAGCCGGCATTGTTGAAATGCCGTGTCCAGGATTGCGGCTGTTGGCCGCGTGAGTCGCCACCACCAGGCGCGCGGCCATGCGCGAAGACCAGCACGCCGCGCGCCGCGCCCGGCCCCCACCACAGCATGCGCGGATCGGGCAGCACTTCCTGCGCGAAGCCGCCCAGGCGCGTGCCCGCGGGCGCCGTTGGCGCGGGACGTTCCGGGCTCAGCCGCGCCAGGTCGCGCGCGATGATCGTGCAGGGCGCGCCGTTGCTGCGGCGCTGGCAGGATTCCAGCGCGCGCTGTTCGACGAAGGCGGCATCGCCGCCACCCGCCTGCCAGCCGAAGCCGCCATTTGGGCCGGTGGCATAGGCGCGCGGCAGGTTCATCAGCAGGAAGCGGGCCGCGGAGGCGCGGGCTTCCGCGCCAAGCGCCGGGTCGCGCGCGAGTTCCAGGATGGCGGGCTGCTGCGCGTTGGCGGGCAGTCCCATCAACAGCATCAGAAGCGCCAGCCTGATCATTCGGGCTGGATGCCGGCGGCGCGGACCAGTGCGCCATTGCGGGCCATTTCCGCGGTGATCACCGCGGCGAAATCGGCGGTGGTCTCGTTCAGCACAGTCACGCCGATATCGGCAATGCGCGCGCGCGCTTCCGCATCGTTCATTGCCGCCTGTGCGGCGTCGCGCACGCGCGCCACGATGTCGGCCGCCATGCCCCGCGGGCCCCAGATGCCGCACCAGCCTTCGAACAGCATGTCGGGGAAGCCGGCTTCGATCAGCGTGGGTGTGTCGGGCAGGCTGGGCAGGCGCTGCGCGCTGGTGGTGGCGAAGGCGCGCAGGCGGCCCTCGCGCACCAATTGCACGACCGGGCCGAGTGGCGCGATCATCAACGCGGCCGCACCCGTCAGCACGTCGTTCAGCGCGGGGCCTGTGCCGCGATAGATGACGATGTTGGGGTCGAAGCCCATGCGCGTGCCCATCGCGGCCGCGCCCAATTGGCCGATGGAGCCGAGCGAAGACGCGGCGAAGGCCAGACGCTGTGGAGCGCTGCGCAACGCGGCCAGCAGTGCGGCCAAGTTCGGCAATTCCGCACGCGGCGCGCCCACCAGCACATAGGGGATGGAGACGGTGCGCACCACCGGCGTGAAATCAGCGACATTATCGAAAGGCACACTGCGCATGACGTGACGCAGCAGCGGCTTCACCTCATTGCTGTAGAGCAGCGTGGTGCCGTCTGGTGCGGCGCGGGCCACGAATTCCGTGCCGATCGCGCCCGATGCGCCGGAGCGGTTTTCGACAACCCAGTTCTGCTGCAGGCGTTCGCCGGCGCGCGGCGCGATCAAGCGCGCGGTGACGTCGTTGGTGCCACCTGGCGCGTAAGGCACCACAAGTCGCGTGGTGGGGCGCGATTGCGCGAAGGCGGGCAGGGCCAGGAAGGGCAGGGCGCGGCGGGCGATCATGCGTCGGGCCAGGCTTCGAGGAGGTCCACCGGGTCGCCGTAGCGTGTCGCCATTTCCACGACGGATGGGTCGCGCAGTGCTTCCAGGAAGCCGCCGGTGATGACCGGTGTGTCGCCCGCCGTCACCGTCGCGTCGAAGCTGATGAGGTCCATATGCACTGGCGGTTCCTCCCATTCGGGCATGACGCGGCGGATGAAGTCGCAGGGTTTGGCCAGGTCGATGCCGTAGTGCAGCGCGCCGGGCGAGTTGCTGCCGGCGGGGTAGATGGTGCGCCGCGGCGCCTTGGGGTTGAAGCCGCAGCCAAGTTCGATGAGCTGCCCGCCCACCAGCATGTCGCGCAGGATTTCCGCGAGTTCGGT
Source organism: Alphaproteobacteria bacterium (assembly GCA_013298245.1). Lineage (GTDB taxonomy): Bacteria > Pseudomonadota > Alphaproteobacteria > Acetobacterales > Acetobacteraceae > Rhodovarius. The sequence continues at coordinate 345 of JAAFHD010000073.1, read as the reverse complement.
ATCGCCGATCACCTCGGTGATGCGGTCATCTTTGAAGACGACGCCGACGCGCTCGGAAAAAGGTTCGGCCCAGCCGACGCCCCATTCGGGATACAGAATGCCGTTGATCGGCACGATGGGTGCGGGGTCATTGTCCACGCTGGTGCGGTCGTAGAGATTGGGGCCGTGCGTGGGCAGGTAGTGCACGTAAGCGCCAGGTTCATCGGCGCACATCTTGCCGCGCCAGCGGTTGGACCGCAGCTGCAACTCGCGCATCTTCGCGGTGAAGCCGATGCGCAGATCCGTGCCGCGTGGGTCGGTGAAGCGCAGCGTGAAATCCTGGCTGATCGGGTAGCGCGCGGCGGT
>JAAFHD010000072.1 GCA_013298245.1 Alphaproteobacteria bacterium | reverse complement strand
ATGGCTCAGGCCGTAATCCGCATCAGCCGCTCACCGGGCGAACGCCGCACCGCGCTGCTGCTGGACGGTGTGTTGCGCGAGGCTTGGGTGGAACGCCCATCACGCCCCGATGGCGTGGGCGATATGGTGGCCGCGCGCGTGGCGGCATTGGCGCCCGCCATGGCCGGCGCCTTCATCGCCCTGCCCGATGGCGCCACCGGCTTCCTGCCCGATTCCGAATCACGCGGCACAGCACTGCATGAAGGCCTGCTGGTGGTCGCGCGCATCACCCGCGCCGCACAGGGCGGCAAGGGGCCGCGCCTGTCGCTGAAACGCGCGCCCGCCATGGCCGCAAGCGCGCCGGGGCTGCTGGCGCGCGGGCCAGATGCGGCCACGCGCCTGGCCACCGCGCACCCTGGCGCGACCCTCATCGCCGATGACCGCGCGGAGGCCGCGCGGCTTTCCGCCCGCTTCGACCCGCACACCTTCGACGACGCGCTGGAAGCCGCATTCGAAGCACTCGCGACCCCACGCGCACAGATCGCCGGCGGCACGCTGTGGGTGCAAACCACCCGCGCGCTGACCGCGATCGACGCCGATGCCGGCAGCACCGCCGGCACCCGCGACCGCCTGGCCCAGCGCCGCTTCAACCTGGCCGCCATCGCCGAAGCCGCGCGGCAGATCCGCCTGCGCAACCTGGCCGGCGCCATCATGCTCGACATCGCCGGCGTCGCCGCGAAAGACCGCGCCGCACTGGAAGCGCCGCTGCGTGAGGCCATCGCCGACGACCCTTTGTGCGAATTGCTCGGCACCGGCCCGCTCGGCCTGTTCGAACTGCGCCGCGCGCGCATCCATGCGCCGCTTTCCGAAACCCTGGCCGACCCCGTAACACCCGCGCTCGCCCTGCTGCGCCAGGCCGCGCGCGAGGCCGCCGCCGCGCCACACCGCCGCCTGGCGCTGCACGCCCCGCGCGCCGCCCTCGACGCGCTGTCCGCCATGCCCGAAGCCCTGGCAGAATACGCAGGCGTCGCCACCCACCCCATCCAACTGCGCGAAGGGGCGCCGGAGATCACCGATGCCTGAACCCCAAAAGCCCTGCCCCACCTGCGGCAAGCCCGCCGCGCCCCGCCCGCTCGCCCCCTTCTGTTCGGAACGCTGCCGGCAGGTGGATCTGGGGCGCTGGTTGACCGAAGCCTATGTCGTCCCCGGCCGCCCGGAAGGCGAGGAGGACGAGTAACTACACGGCATCCGCGCGCGGGTCGGGCACACGCGCGGCCGCCAGCACATCCACTGCCGCCACACCCGCCGCCAGCAGCGCGCGCGCGCAGCCATTGGCGGTCGCGCCCGATGTCATCACGTCATCCACCAGCAGCACGCGCTTGCCCTGCAGCCGCAGCACATGGCCGGGGGCCACGACAAACACGCCATCCACCGCGATGCGTCGTTCGAACGCCGTCAGCCCCCCCAGCGGCGTGGTCGCGCGTGGGCGGCGCAGCGCATCGGGAATGCAGGGTTTTCCGACGCGCCCGGCCAGTTGCCGCGCCAGCAGCGCGGCCTGGTTGTAGCGCCGCTTGAACAGCCGCCGCCAATGCAGCGGCACCGGCACCAGGATATCGGCGCGCGCCAGCAGCGCCGCACCCGCGCGCGCCATATGCATCGCCAGCGGCACCGCCAATTCGGTGCGGTCCGCGTGCTTGAACGGCAGGATCAGCGCGCGCGCGCCGTCATCATACAGGATCGGCGCGCGCGCCTGTTCGAAGATGGGCGGGGCGCGTTCGCAGGATTCGCAGACCGCATCGCCATGCGGCAGCGGCAGGCCGCAACGCGCGCAGCAAGGCTCGGTGATGAAACGCAGCTTGGCGAAGCAGGCCGCGCACTGCGTGCCCTGCTGGTCCACCGCGTTGTCGCAGGTCAGGCAATGTGGTGGCAGCGCGGCGTCCAGCACTGCGCGGCCCAGACGACGAGGCCAGCGCAGCGGCATGCTGGTCAGGTCGCGCCGAAGCGGGAGTCGCCGTCGCGCGCAACCTCATGCACGAGGTCGATTTCCCAGGAGAGATAGGCGTGCATCGCCTCCTCGATGCCGGAGTTCCGGTCATAGGGGCGCAGGTAGAAATCGATGCAATCCTGGTCCGCGGGCACCAGCCGGTTGGCTTCCAGCGCGCGGCCCGACGCGACCCAGGCGGCATTGCCACCATCCAATACGCGCGCGCCAGGGATGTCGCCGGCCGCCAGATGCGCGAGCGTGGCATCGGGTGCCGTCACCACAATCGGACGCGCGGGCAGGGGCGGCAGGCGCGTGCGCACCGCCCATTGCGCGCCGGGGATATGCCCGTCGCGGAAGGCGATGCTGCGCGCGAAATCCAACACGAGCGCGTCGGGTGTTGCGGCCAGTTCTTCCACGCTGATGGTCGGCGCCTTCGGCATGGCGGGTGCGGCGACAGCGGGCAGTTCGGGCACGCCGTCCAGCACATGCACCTCCCACTGGCCCATCAGCCGCAACCACGCGGCCGACATGCGCGCGCGCGCACCATTGCCCATATCGGTCAACACGACGCGGGCATGGCGCACGGCGATCCACTGGTCGGTTGCCTGTACCAGTTGCCCGCCGGGCGCGTGGCGGAAGCCGGGGATGTGGCCGGCCGCATATTCCTCCGCCGCGCGCACATCCAGGCAATAGGTGGTGCGCGAGATGTCGGCCAGCAGCGCGGCCAACGCGGCCGCGGGCAGGACGCGCACGCCGGTTTCGCGCGCGAAGCTGTCCGCGCGCTGCAACGCCAAAGCGGCGCTGGCCGGCGTACCGGGCGCGTAGGTGTCGCGCTTGCCGTGGTCGCACTTCAGGCCCGCCAGTTCCCACCCCATGGTGCCGTTGCGCAGCGCCACAATCCGGTTCGGCACGCCCGCGCGGCGCAGCGATTCCGCACCCATGATGCTGCGCGTACGGCCGGCGCAGTTGATGACGATGGTGGTGCTGGCATCCGGCACCAGGTCGCCGATGCGATACACCAATTCGCCGCCCGGCACGTTGATCGCGCCGGGGATGGTCATGCGCTGGAATTCCTCCGGCGTGCGGCTGTCGAACAGCGCGAAGGGCTGGCCGCTGTCCATCAGTGCCTTCAGTTCCGGCGGGTCCAGGCTTTCGGTGTGGTAGTGATGTTCGGCCCATTCGCCGAACGCCTTCGATGGCACGTTGACGCCGGAGAACAGCACGTAGCCGGCGGCTTTCCAGGCCGGCGTGCCACCTTCCAGCACCGCGACATCAGCGTAGCCCTGCGCGCGCAGCCAGTCGGCCAGCTTCGCCGCATAACCCTCGCCGCCATCGGTGCAGACCACGCGCGTGGCCTTGCGCGGCACCAGTTTCGGCGCGCGCAATTCGCGCTGCGACAAAGGGCAAGGGATCGCCCAGAACAGATGCGAGGCGCCGAATTCGCCTTCCTCGCGCGCGTCCAGGATGGCGATTTCGCGGCCGTCATGGATGGCCGCCTTCAGTGCCGCGGGTGTCATGCCTTTGCGTCGGCGGTCGGCTTCATGAAGTTCTTGTTGTAGGGCACCACCTCACCCGTCTCCGCGACATAGGCCTTGCGGCCATCCAGCTTTTCCAGCGCCAAGCCATACATGTGGATGTGCCGCGTCGGCCGCGCGCCGGTGGTGTGGATGGAGTGGATCGCATCCGGCATCAGGCAGATGCCGCGGCCAGGTTCGACCATCACCTCATGGTCCAGCACGATCTCGCAGCGATCAGGATCGCTGCCGTCATCGAGGCGCTTGTAGACCTTGTTCAGCTCCTGCCCATCGACGGCGACGACCACGGCCCAGGTGGTGTGGTCATGCGGCTTGGTCTCGTTGCCCGGGTTCAGCGCGTTCAGATACATCGCGAAGCGCCCGCCCTCGGCCTCGACCAGCAGATAGCGGTTGGAGCCCTTCTCGCCATTTGCCGGCGGCGGGAATTCGGCGGTGGGAAAGAGATGTTCCTGCGCGGCAAGCGCCATCAGCCGCGTGCGGATGGCATCCAGCGCGGCGGGCGTCACGCCTTGCGCGTGCTCGATGGCGCGCACATCGGCGAAGGCGGCGCCAATGGCAGCCGTGCGCGCGGCCTTGATGTCGGTGGCATTCATGGTGGCGTTCCTCTCTGGCGTTGTGGAAGGATAGTCCCGACCCCGGCCGGATGGCCAGGGGATGCAGGAGCCCCCGATGCCTGAAGCCGCCATCACCATCCGCTTCGCCACCAACCGCGACCGCGACCCGGGCAGTACCGGCTTCGCCAAGGACAGCGCGCCCGACCTGCCAGGCCAGCGCCGCCTGGTGCTCGGCAGTGTCAGCGTGAAGCGCGTGGGCGGTGCTGACGCCACCGAGACGCCCCGCCAACTGCGCGGCCCGCCCGCGATCACCGGGCTGGATAACTTCGCCGACCCTAAAAAGGGCGATTGCGCGAAGCTGCTCGACGCCTGGCTGGCCGAGGCCGCAGCCAATGGCGGCATCGCGCTGCTCTTTGTGCATGGCTTCATGAACAGCTTCAATGACAGCATGGGCCGCGCCGCGCAGATCCAGGAATTCTACGAAGAAGCCGGGCAGAATCTGGTACCGCTGGCGTTTTCCTGGCCATCGGACGGCACCTTCTTCCTGCCGGAATTCCGCGGCTTCCTGACTGAATCCGCCAAGGCCCAGTATCGCCTCGACCAGCGCGATGCCATGGCCGCCGGGCCCGCTTTGGCGCGCCTGTTCGAAGCGCTGCTGGCGGCGAAGCGGCGCGCCAAGACGAAGGCACCGCGCATGGCGCTGTTGACGCACAGCATGGGCAACCTCGTGCTGCAGAAGGCGATGGCCGCACTTGGGCAAGGCGTGATGACCGCCACGATGAAGGACCTGTTCGACGAGGCGCTGCTGGTTGCGGCCGATGTGTCATCGAGCGCCGCGAAGCCCGGCCAGCCCTTGCTCGCGGTGGCGGAGATCGCGCGCCGCGTCAGCGTACTGACCTGCTTCGATCCGGTGCTGGACAGTGCCTCCCGCTCGGCCAATGGCGATGAACGGCTGGGCCATGATGGCCCGCCATCGCTCGACGGACTGCCCGCGAATTTGCGCGTGATCGATGTCTACAGCGGCATGATGTCCCTGCCCGAACAGGACGCGTTGAAGGCCAAGGGTGGCACCGAGTATGACCTGCTGGGGCACCAGTACTACCGCAACGATACGCGCGTGCGCGCGGCCATCGCGGCGCTGCTGCAAGGCGCGGAACCGGCCGCTCTGGCCATGCTGCCAGCAGAGCAGCAGCGCGACCGCTGGCGCACGCGCCATGCCGAACTGACGCCATAGGATTTGGCGCCCGCAAGACAGCGCCGCGCGAATGACCATCATCACCAAAGCGTATTTCCCCGACGCCGCGGCCAGGCGCAAAAACACGGGCGAAGGAGCTTTCCCATGACCAACCTGTTTTCCCCCACCCAACTGGGTGACATCACGCTTGCCAACCGCATCGTGATGGCGCCGATGACGCGCAGCCGCTCGCCCGGCGGCGTGCCCAATGCACTGAACGCGGAATACTACGCGCAACGCGCGACGGCCGGCCTTATCATCACCGAGGGCACGGCGCCGGCGGCACTGGGTGCTGGCTACCCGCACATCCCAGCACTGTTCGATGCGCGCCATGTCGCGGGCTGGCGCGCGGTTGCGGACGCGGTGCACGCGAAGGGCGGGCGCATCGTCGTGCAGCTGATGCACACCGGCCGCATCGCCCATGAGGAGGTGCTGGGTGCTGCGCCGGTGGGTGCCTCCGCCATCGCCGCCCCTGGCCAGATTTTCACCGGCACCGCGATGCGCGACCATTCCACGCCGCGCGCGCTGACGGGCGCACAGATCGAGGAGGTCATCGCGCAATACGCCACGGCCGCGCGGCTGGCGCGCGAGGCAGGTCTGGACGGCGTCGAAATCCATGGCGCGAACGGCTACCTGCCCAACCAGTTCCTCGCACCCAATGTTAATGACCGCACCGACCAATGGGGCGGCTCCATCGAAAACCGCGCGCGCTTCCTGCTGGCCGCGACCGATGCCGCCGTGGCCGCCATTGGTGCGGGTCGCGTGGGCGTGCGGCTGTCCCCGGGCAATCCGTTCAACGACATCGCGGACCCGGATGCGCCGGCCACCTACGCGCATGTCATGCGCGAATTGGCCAAGCGGAACCTCGCTTATCTGCATGTGATGAACGTGCAGCCAGGCTTCGATGTGCCCGCCCTGGTGCGCACGAATTACCAGGGCCAGGTGATCCTGAATGGTGGCTATGACCGGGCACGGGCCGAGGCTGATCTGGCGGCCGGCATCGCAGCGATTGCCTTCGGCGTGCCCTTCATCGCGAACCCTGACCTGCCCGCGCGGCTGGCGAGCAGCCTGGCGCTGGCGGCTCCCGACAAAGCGACGTTCTACGGCGGTGACGCCCGCGGCTACACGGATTATCCGGCCGCGGCCTGATTGGCAGGCGCGGGCGCGGCCGGCAGCGGTCCGCGCCCGTAGAGCTGCATCGCACGGCGTTCGAAGGCGCGCACCATCATCTGCACCGCCTCGTTGAAGACGACACCAATCGCGGCTTGCAGAATGCCACTGCGGAATTCGAAATCGACGAAGAAATCCACCTCCACCCCGTTCGGGTGCGGGATGAATTTCCAGGTGTTGTTGAGGTAGCGGAAGGGGCCGTTGAGATACCGCACCTCGACCAGCTCAGGCCGCTCCAGCCGCACTTCACTGCGGAAGGTTTCGCGGAAAATCTTGAAGCCGATGGTCATGTCCGCGACCAGCTTCGTCTCCTCCGCGCTGATCACGCGGCAAGCGGTGCACCAGGGCAGGAATTCCGGGTAGCGCTTCACGTCGGCAACCAGCGCATACATCTGCTCAGGCGTGTGGCGCAGCACTTTTTTCTGCGCGTGCGTGGGCATCAGCGCAGAGCCAATTGCCTGATGCGCGCTTCCTTCAGCGCCGCGAAATCGCGATCCGCATGATAGGAACTGCGCGTCAGCGGTGTGGCGGACACCAACAAAAAGCCCTTGCCGCGCGCGGTTTTTGCATAGTCCTCGAACTCAGTGGGCTCCACAAAGCGCGCGACAGCCGCGTGCTTCACCGTCGGCTGGAGGTATTGCCCGATGGTCAGGAAATCCACCTCCGCACTGCGCAGGTCGTCCATCACCTGCGCCACTTCCATGCGCTCTTCGCCAAGGCCCACCATCAGGCCGGACTTGGTGAAGATGGTCGGGTCCAGCTGCTTCACGCGGTCCAGCAGGCGCAGCGAATGGTAATACCGCGCGCCAGGTCGAATGGTCGGATACAACCGCGGCACGGTTTCCAGATTGTGGTTGAACACGTCAGGACGCGCGGCCACCACCACCTCCAGCGCACCGTCCTTGCGGAGAAAATCGGGCGTCAGGATTTCAATCGTGGTCTCGCGCGCGGCACCACGAATGGCGCGGATCACCTGCGCGAAATGCTCCGCCCCGCCATCCGCCAGGTCATCGCGGTCCACGCTGGTGATCACCACATGACGCAGCCCAAGCTTGGCCACCGCATCACCCACCCGGCGCGGTTCATCCGCATCCAGCGCCTTGGGCATGCCGGTCGTCACGTTGCAGAAGGCGCAGGCGCGGGTGCAAATCTCGCCCATGATCATCATGGTCGCGTGCCGCTGCGACCAGCATTCGCCGATATTCGGACACGCCGCTTCTTCGCATACCGTGACCAGCTTGTTCGCGCGCATCAGCTCGCGCGTTTCCGCATAGACCGGGTGTGTGGGCGCCTTCACCCTGATCCACGCCGGCTTGCGCTGGATGGGGTTGTCCGGACGGTTCGCCTTTTCCGGATGACGCTCCGCGCGTCCGGCTTTGTCCGGATGGCGCTCTGCGCCGGGGCGCGTGCGGTGGTCGATGTCGGTGCGCGTGGCCATGCGGCGGCTGGTCTCCTGCGCGCGATATAGGGGGGGTGTCGCGCCATGGCTATGGGCGCCCATCTTGTGACACGGCAGGGTTTGGTCTGCACTGCGCCCATGCCACGCATCGCGCAAACACCCCTGATCGCCCTTGTCGCCACCATGCTGGAGCGCGTGGGCGCGCCTGGCCCCATCGCGCAGCAGGTCGCGACGGACCTGATCGAAGCCAATCTGCAAGGCCATGACAGCCACGGCGTGCAGCTGGTGCCGCGCTATGTGGAGAACACCGAAAAGGGCCTGATCAACCCTGGCGCCGCTGCCGCGCAGGTCGGCGGCGCGGGTGCCATGGCCATCTTCGATGGCGGCATGGGCTATGGCCAGGTGACGGGCCGCCAGGTCACCGCCTGGGCCACCGACACCGCCGCCGCGCAGGGCATGGCGATGTTCGGCCTGCGCAACACGCATCACCTGGGCCGCATCGGCGCCTATGCCGAACAGGCAGCCGCGGCGGGGCTGATTTCCATGTTCTTCGTCAACGCTGTCTCCGGCCCGCCGATGGTCGCACCGCATGGCGGCGCGGATGGGCGCATGGGCACCAACCCGGTCTGCATCGGCATCCCCAAATCCCCCGCGCCGATCATCCTGGATTTCGCCACCAGCGCCATCGCCGTGGGCAAGGTGAAGGTGGCGTTCAATGCGGGCAAGGAAGCGCCCGTCGGCGCGCTGGTCACGCATCTGGGCGAACCGACGACAGACCCTGCGGTGATGTTCGGCCAGGGGCCGCGCGGGGCGCTGGTCTCCTTCGGCGGGCACAAGGGTTATGGGCTGGCGCTGGTGTGCGAAATCCTGGCAGGCGCGCTGACCGGCGGCGGCACCAACCAGCCCGAAACGCCCAAGGATCGCGGTATCGTCAATGGCATGATGGGCCTGGTGTTTGACCCCGCGCGGCTGGCCGATAACGCGGCCTTCGCGCATGAGGTGCAGGCGGTGTGCGACCATGTGCAGGCCAGCGCGTTTGGCCATGTGCTGCTGCCGGGCGACCCCGAACGCCGCGCCAAGCATCGGCGCATGCAGGATGGCATTCCGCTGGATGACGTGACCTGGGGTGATCTGTCGGCCGCGGCCACGCGCATCGGCGTGGACGAAGCAACGATCCGCGCGGCGCTGCTGTAGGCGGCTTCAGGGCAGCCTGACGCCCAGCGCCGCGTAAGCGCGCGCCGCGCCAGGGTGGAACGGCAGAATCCTGTTGGTCCCTGCATTCGCCGCGCGTGTCGCCGCCGCACTGGCGTGAATCTCGCGCGCAGGATCGGCGGCCCCCAACACCGCAGCCGTGATCGCCTGCGCCACATCATCCGGCAGCGCCGCGTTCGCGACGACGAAATTCCAGGCGGCAAAGCTGTGTATGGGCGCTGATTGGCCAGCATAGGTGCCAGCCGCGACCACCGCCGGCGCCAGGTATGGCAGGCGCTGCACGACACGCGCGCTGACCGCCTCGCCAGGGCCGAACACCACGGCGGGTGCCCGCGACAGCACGGCCACCAGCGAAGGGATGGGCACGATCGCACCCTGCCACAGCGCGTCCATGCCGCCGTTCAGCAGGCCCTCGGTCATTTCGGCCGGCGTGCCCGAGACGATCGTGGCGCTAATGCCCGCGGCATTGAGTGCCGCGCGCAAAAATGTTTCCGCCGGGCCGCGCGCGGGGCCAGCGCCAACGCGGCGCCCGGCCAACTGGGCGAATTCTGTGATGCCCGTGGGCGCCAGCGCCGCCAGCTGGAAGCTGGTTTCATACATCGGGAACAGCGCGCGCACCCGCGTGTGCCGCCGCCCGCCTGCCGCCGGCGTGCCATCCAGCGCGTCCTGCACACTGCCCAGGAAGGCGGTGCCCAGCGCGCGCGGATCATCCTCCACGAAGGACAGGTTTTGCAGCGATCCGGTGCTTTGCCGTGCTTCCACCGCGATGCCGCGGCCGCGCAGGAAGGTGGCGATACCCTCGGCATAGGGCAGGAAGGCACTGCCAGCACCGGCGCTGAACAGCGGCAGCGGCGCCTGCGCCTGGGCGGTGGCAGCCAGGCTGGCGGAGGCGAGAAGAACGCGGCGCTGCATCGGTGTCTCCATCATGCGGGCGGGCAGGCTACCACGGCGCGGCACGCGCGGTCATGATGCGATGATGCCGCATATCGCCGTTGCCCGACTCTGGTTCGAGGCCAATTCCTTCGCGCCCGAAACCACGCCGCTGGACGCCTTCCGGGGGCGCGAATGGGTGGCGGGCGATGCCGCGCGCAAGCAGTTCCACGGCACCGCGACGGAGCTGGGGGGCCTCGACGCATTCCTTGCCGAACACCCCGATTGGCGCGCGACCATCCTGCGCTGCACCGCGGCCCAACCAGGCGGCCCGATGACGGATGCCGCCTTCGCCACCTGGTGGGGCGAAGTCGCGGCGGGCCTGGCGGCGCAACGCTTCGACGGCGTGTATTTGTCGCTGCACGGCGCCTGCCTGACGGAGACCGATGCGGAGACCGACCTGACCATCGTGCGGCTTGCGCGCGGCATCATCGGGCCTGACGTGCCGCTGGTCGCGAGCTTCGATTTCCACGCCAATATCAGCCCGCAGATCGCAGCGCTGCTGGATGGCGCCAGCGCCTATCGCACCTATCCGCATGTGGACATGGCCGATGCCGCCTGGCGCGCGCTGCGCATGCTGGAGATGCGCATCGGCGGGCGGCGCCTGCATGCCGGCATCGCGAAACTGCCGCGTGTGCTGCACAGTTTTCACATGCGCAGCGCCGAGGGGCCGATGGCCGAAGTCTGGGCCATCGCGCAATCCATGGAAAACGCGGCGCTGCCCGATGCCAGCATCTTCGGCGGTTTCGCCTGGGGCGACAGCCCATGGGCGGGGCCGTCCGCATTCTGCTGGGCGGACAGCGCGGAGGAAGCGCGCAACGCCGCACGCGCCCTGGTGCGCGAGATGGATGCGCGCCTTGCGCGTTTCGCGGTGGAATTGCCGTCGCCGGATGTGGCGCTGCGTGCCGCGCTGGCGGCACCACCTGGCCTCGTCGCGCTGCTGGACCCGGCGGATAATCCCTTGTCGGGTGGCGCCTGCGACACGCCGGGGTTGCTGCGCGCGCTGGTCGCGGCAGGCCCGCCAGTGGAGACCGTCTTCGCCTTCCTGCACGACCCCGATGCGGTGGAAGCGGCGCGCGCAGCCGGTGTGGGTGGCGCCATCACGCGCGACCTGTGCGCGCGCACCACCGATGCCTTTGGCGCACCCGTGCCCTTCACCGGCGTGGTCGAAAAACTGACCGATGGGCGCTTCCGCAACCACGGCCCGATGGAGGCCGGCACACGCGTGGAACTGGGCCCCACCGCCGTGTTGCGCGCCGGTGCGCTGCGCGTGATCCTGACATCGCGCAAGGAAGCCGCGGTGGACCCGGGCTTCTTCACGCTGCATGGCATTGACCTGGCAGGCGTGCGCCTGCTGGCGAACAAGGCGAAGAACCATTTCCGCGCGGCGTTTGCGCAGCGCTGCGTCGCCATCATCGAATGCGACACGCCGGGGCCGGCGGCGCTGGACCTCGCCGCCCTGCCCTTCCGCCATGTGCCGCGCGCCCGGCTTCACGCTGGCGATGCTGGGGGTTAGCGTGGCGCATCCAAACGGAGGAAACGCAGCATGATGTTGGCAGGCAAGGTCGCGGTCGTCACAGGTTCGGGCGGCGGCATCGGGCGGGAAATCGCGATCGCCATGGCGGCCGCGGGCGCGAAGATCGTCATCAACGATGTGGGCGCGTCGCTGGGCGGTGAAGGCTTTTCCGCCACACCCGCCGAACAGACCAAGGCGATCATCGAACAGAATGGCGGCCAGGCCGCGATCAACACCGACAGCGTCGCCAGCTGGGATAACGGCATCAAGATCGTGCAATGCGCGATGGATAACTTCGGCCGGATCGACATTGTCGTGAACAATGCCGGCATCCTGCGCGACCAGATTTTCCACCGCATGACGGCGGAGGAATGGGACAGCGTCATCAA
>JAAFHD010000071.1 GCA_013298245.1 Alphaproteobacteria bacterium | reverse complement strand
CGCCGAAGTGGCCGAGCGCGTGGTCGTCATGTACGCCGGCCGCAAGGTGGAAGAAGGCACGGTGCGGCAGATTTTCGCAGCCCCGCGCCACCCCTACACGCAGGGCCTGCTGGGCTCCGTGCCCAAGCTCGGCTCCTCGCTCGATGGCAGCGCCGAACGGCTCGCCGAAATCCCCGGCATGGTGCCCAGCCTGAAAGCGAAAATCCCCGGCTGCGTCTTCGCCACGCGCTGCCCGAAGGTCACCGATCTCTGTCGCCAGGTCGCACCTGGTCTCGAAGAAAAATCGCCCGGCCATATCGCCGCCTGCCACTACTCGGACAAGGACGCGGTCGCCGCATGAACACCAAGAAGGTCCTGGAGGTCGTTGACCTCAAGAAGCATTTTCCCATCCGCGGCGGGCTGTTCGGCACGGTGCAGGCGCATGTCTATGCGGTCGATGGCGTGTCCTTCCATCTGCACAAGGGCGAGACGCTGGCGCTGGTGGGTGAATCGGGCTGTGGCAAATCCACCGTGGGCAAGGCGGTGCTGCGGCTTTTCCCGCTGACGGCGGGGCAGGTGACGCTGGATGGCACGCGCATCGATGACATGGCGCCCGGCACGCTGCGCCCGCTCCGGCGCAAGATTCAGGTGGTGTTCCAGGACCCGTTCAGCTCGCTGAATCCGCGCATGCGCGTGCGCGATATCCTGGCCGAACCCATCCGCAATTTCGGGCTGGCGAAGGACAGCGCGGATCTCGAAAAGCGCGTCGGCGACCTGATGGACAAGGTGCGCCTGCCGCGTGACGCGGTGAACCGCTGGCCGCATGAATTCTCCGGCGGGCAAAGGCAGCGCATCGGCATCGCGCGCGCACTCGCCGCCGAGCCTGAGATCATTGTCTGCGACGAAGCGGTCTCGGCACTCGACGTGTCGGTGAAGGCGCAGATCATCAACCTGCTGCAGGATTTGCAGAACGAGCTTGGCCTGGCGATGCTGTTCATCAGCCATGACCTGGCGATCGTCGAACACATGACGCATCGCGTGGCGGTGATGTATCTCGGCAAGATCGTGGAAGTGGCGGAAAAACGCACGCTGTTTGGCGCGCCGAGGCATCCGTACACGGAGGCCCTGCTCTCCGCCGTGCCGGTGCCCGACCCGACCGTGAAGCGCGACCGCATCGTGTTGCAGGGCGATGTGCCCTCGCCCATCCGCCCGCCGTCCGGCTGCCGGTTCCACACGCGCTGCCCCTATGTGATGGACCGCTGCAGGAAGGAGGAACCGGAGCTGCGCGCCGATGCCTCCGGCCACCTGGCGGCGTGCCATCTGCATGACCTGCCGGAGGCGGAAAATCCGCTGCTGAACAAGCCGCCGCCAACCGCGTTTGCCATGGCCTGAGATGGCGCAACCATTGCGCTTCCTCGCCCGCGCGCCGCGCAGCCGGTTCGGGCGCGTGGTGAAGTGGGTGTTCTGGATCGTGGCCCTGGCGCCGCCGCTGTTGATGATGGCGACCTGCGGGGGGCTCGCGCGCTTCGTGCTGTCCGAAGACGAAGAGGTCGCCGCCGGTGCGCTGATGTTCGGCACCGGCCTCCTCGGCATCCTGTGGGCCATCTGGCTGCTCGGCACGCCCATCATGGCCATCCTCGCGCTGCTGACACGCGGCAAGCAGCTGGTCATCGAGCAGCCACCGCCATAGACCTGCACGCCGCAGCGCAGCAAACCCTTGCCCTGGCCGGCGCGCATGGCTATCTGAGGGGTTCGCCAGTCGTCTCCAGGAGTATCCATGGCCCGCGTCACCGTCGAGGACTGCATTGTCCAGGTCCCGAACCGTTTCGAACTCGTCCTCTATGCGGCGCAGCGCGCGCGCAACATTAGCCGTGGCGAGACGCTGGAAGTCGATCGCGACAACGACAAGAACCCGGTCGTGGCGCTGCGCGAAATCGCCGATGAAAAGCTGGAACTGGCATCGCTCGAAGCCGACCTGGTCAAGTCGCAATCCCGTGCGCCTGACCCCGAGCCGGTCGAGGACGAGGTGATGGACCTGATCGCCACCGACGAAAACATCTTCGGCGTGATGGACGTCAATGAGGAAAGCCAGGGCGGCGACGAAGGCCTCGACATCGAAGCCGCGATCGGCGCCGAACTCTTCGGCGACGACGAGAAGTAAAAGGGCTTCTTGGCCGCGCGCCACAACCCCACCAACAATCCGGCGCCGCAATCGCCGGAGGGGTTGAACACGGGCGCGGCAACCGTGCCCGGCCTGGATGCGGCGCTCGCCTTCGCATCCCACGCCTTCGCCACCGACACGCGGCTTGACGCCGATGTGCTGACCGCGGCCGCGCGCTTCGGTGCCGAAGCGCACGCCGCGCAACAACGCAAATCTGGCGAGCCCTATATCCTGCATCCGATCGCGGTGGCCGACGTGCTGCTCGGCTATCACCTCGATACCGCCACACTGGCGACCGCGCTGCTGCATGATGTGGTCGAGGACACTGCCCACAAGCTGTCGGAAATTTCCACGCGCTTCGGGCCGGAAGTGGCGAAGCTGGTCGACGGCGTGACCAAGCTCAGCCGCATCGAGGTGCAGTCCGAACGCACCAAACAGGCCGAAAACCTGCGCAAACTGCTGATGGCGGTGAGCGAAGACATCCGCGTTTTGCTGGTGAAACTCGCGGACCGACTGCACAATATGCGGACACTCTCCGGCGTGCCCAAGGCCGAGAAACGCGCACGCACCGCACAGGAAACGCTCGATATCTACGCGCCGCTGGCCGAACGCATCGGCATGGAGCGGCTGAAGACGGAACTGGAAAACCTCGCCTTCCGCGAACTGAACCCGGAGGCCTGGCAGGGCATCCAGGCGCGGCTGACCTTCCTGCGCGGGCAGTCGGGCGATTTGATCGGCGAAATCGAACGCGACATCATCCGCGTGCTCGGCAACCACGGCATCACCGGCGTCGAGGTGCAGGGGCGCGAAAAATCCCCCTATTCCATCTGGCGCAAGATGCAGGCGAAGGATGTGACCTTCGAAGGGCTTTCGGATGTCATGGCCTTCCGCGTCGTCGTGCCCACGCGCAATGACTGCTACGGCGCGCTGGGTGCGACCCATGATGCGTATCGGGTGATCCCCGGCCGCTTCAAGGACTATATCTCGACGCCCAAGACCAATGGCTACCAGTCGCTGCACACCGGCGTGACCGTGCCGTCCAAGCGCCACGCCAAGATCGAGGTGCAGATCCGCACCATGCAGATGCACCAGGTGGCGGAATACGGTGTCGCTGCGCACTGGGTCTACAAGCAGGCCGAGGGTGGTGAGGAACCGCGCCGCTACCCCTGGATGAAGGCGCTGCTCGAGATCATCGAGACCGCGGCCGACCCGCAGGAAGTGCTGGAAAACACCCGCCTGGAACTGCATGGCGAGAGCGTCTTCTGCTTCACGCCGAAGGGCGATCTGATCGAATTGCCGGCGGGTTCCACGCCGATCGACTTCGCCTATCAGGTGCACTCCCAGGTGGGCGACACCTGCGTGGGTGCGAAGGTGAATGGCAAGGTGCTGCCGCTGCGCCAGCCGCTGTCCAATGGCGACCAGGTGGAGATCATCACCGCGCGCGGCGGCAAGCCCAATCCGGACTGGCTGAACTTCGTGGCATCGGGCCGCGCGCGCGCTCGCATCCGCCGCTTCGCGATGGCCGCTGAGCGTGACACGCATCTGGAAGAAGGCCGCGCCGCGGTCGCCAAGGCGTTCCGCCAGGATGGCCTGGATTTCTCGGAAAAAGCGCTGGAACCAGCGTTGAAGGCCATGGGCAAGACCAGCACGGAGGAGCTGCTGGTCGCGGTTGGCGCTGGCCATGTCGGCCCGCGCGAAGTGCTCTTCGCCGCCGTGCCGGAAGCGCGCGGCCCATCCCGCCCGCTGGAGCGCATGGCGATGGCGCGCCCCCGCGGAGGCTTCGGCGCCGGGCCTGCGCTCTACACGCGCGAGCGCGAGGCGCAGCCCGCCGGCGAATCACAGGGTGTGCTGGGCCTGCCGCCCGGCACGCCGGTCAGCTTCCCCAATTGCTGCAATGCCATTCCGGGTGAGCGGATCCTCGGCATCGTCAGCACCGGCCGCGCCATCGCGATCCATCGCCGCGAATGCCACACGCTGGAGGCATATGCCGCCACGCCCGAACGCTTCTTCGATGTGCAATGGGACCCGGCGGCGACCGAAAGCCATGTCGCGCGGCTGGTTGTGAACACCATCCGCGATGAGGGCGTGCTGGCCGGCATCGCCAATGCCATCGCCAAGCAGGATGGCGCGATCAGCCAGCTGCGCGTGGCCAAGCGCGCCGATGAATGTGATGTGCACCTCGAAGCCGAGGTGAAGGATATCCGCCATCTCTCGGCGCTGATGGCGAGCCTGCGGGCCTGCCAGGGCGTGATCCGGGTGGATCGCGCGCGGGGGTAGCCGGCCTGACGCGCAGCGTTCAGGGCGTGAATCCCAACTATTCCCACCCGATCGCGCGGCGCAGGAAGCCCGCACCAAGTGCCACAAAGCCCGCAACCTCCGCATTGTCCTTGCCATAGCCATGCCCGCCCGCGGGCGGTTCATGCAGCCAGGCGGAGTGGCCTTGCGCCTGCAATTTCGCGACCATTTTCCGCGCATGCGCTGGATGCACGCGGTCATCGCGGCGCGTCGTCGCGATCAGGATGGGCGGGTAGGCGCGGCCCGCTTCCGCCCGGTGATAGGCCGAAAAATCCTGCATGAACTGCCAGTCGGCAGGGTCTTCGGGGTTGCCGTATTCGGCGATCCAGCTCGCGCCGATCAGCAACTTGTGGAAGCGGCGCATGTCGATCAGCGGGATGGTGCAGAACAGCGCGCCGAAGCGCTCCGGGTAGCGCGTCAGCATGTTGGCGATCAGCAGACCGCCATTGGAACCGCCCTCGGCCGCGATGCGCGCGGGGCGCGTGACACCGCGCGCCACCAGGTCGGCGGCAACGGCGGCGAAGTCATCATGGGAGAGGCGCTTGTTCTCGCGGATGGCACCCTGGTGCCAGCCAGTGCCGAATTCACCGCCGCCGCGCAGATGCGCGGTGACGGTGGTGCCGCCGCGTTCCAGCCACAGCTTGCCGATGCTGCCGCGATAGTTGGGCATGACGGAAATGCGGAAGCCGCCATAGCCGTAGAGATGCACCGGCGCATCGCCGGTGGGCGCGCCGGCTGGGCCGGTCTGCACATAGGGGATGCGCGTGCCATCGGCACTGATGGCTTCGTGCCGCGTGACGACCAGGCCATCGGCGCGGAACATGGGCGTGGAGGCGCGCAGCAGCGCAGGTGTGGCGGCGGCGGTGCTGGTCAAGGACAGGCTCGGCGGCGTCAGCGGGTCTTCGGTGGAGAGCAGCAGGGTGCCGTCGGTTTCATCAGGCTCGCGGTCCAGTGGCGCGATGCCGGCGACGCCGTACGCAGGCAGGCCGGGCAGGGTGGTGGCCTGCCAGCTGCCGGGTGTGACGATGCTGTAGCGCGGGCTGAGCGCGTCCAGTTCCGACACGATCAGCTGGCCGCGACACCAGAAAAACCCGCGCAAGGCACGGCGCGGCGCTGGGCGTGCCAGCACGGCGAAGTCGCGCCCGCCGGCCAGCGCATCGGCCAGGCGGATGCCCAGCAGCGTATCGGCCGCGTGCCCAAGCCAGGGCGTTCGCGGGCGCACGGCCAGCCAATCGGCGTCCCAACTCGCCTCCGCATCATCGGGCAGGTCGAGGCGCGTATGCGCGCCGGTGCTGTCGCCGAAATGGTGGCGCGTGTCGAAGAAGCGCGTGCGTTCGTGGAAGGTGATGCGGCCGGGCGCGTCACGGTCCACGCTGCCCCAGGCCATCATGTGCGCATGGTCGGTTTCGAAGATGATGGGTGCCGCTTCGGCTGCCGCGCCGCGCCGCCACAGCCGCACGCCGCGCGCCAGGCCCGCATGCGTCGCCAGGTCACCGAGGGTGGAGGACAGCAGCAGCGTGTCGCGGTCGATCCACTCCGCATGGCCCTTGGCTTCGGGCGTGTGAAAGCCGCCCGGGACGAAGGCGCGCGCGGCAATGTCGTATTCGCGGATGGTCGCGGCATCCGAGCCGCCGCGCGACAAGAACAACAGCGCGCGGTCATGCGTGCCGGGCAGGGTGGCGGCACCTTGCCAGGCCCAGTCACCACCTTCGGCGTGGATATGCGCGTCGAGGTCGAACAACGTCTCCCACGCGTCGCGCGCGGCCGCGAAATCCGCCAGCGTCGTGCGCCGCCAGATGCCCGCGGGGTGCGCTGCGTCCTGCCAGAAATTATACAGCCAGGCGCCGCGCCGCGTGATGTTTGGCAGGCGGTCGGGGCGGTCGAGGCCGGCCTTCACCGCATCGCGGTCGGCTTCGTATGCAGCACCACCCCAGGCGGCCAGCGTGCGCGCATTCTGCGCCGCGACCCATTCCAACGCGCGCTCGCCCTCGACATCTTCCAGCCACAGGAAGGGGTCGTTATCCGGTTCCGCGACTGTCGGCCCGATCACGCGTCCAGCGCCTCGGCGTCGATCAGCGAGGCATTGTCCTGGATGAATTTGAAGCGCAGTTCCGGGCGCCTCCCCATCAGCGCATCGATGCGCGTGGAGGTCGCCGCACGGTCTTCCACCGGCAGCGTGACGCGCAGCAGCTTGCGCCGCTTCTGGTCCATGGTGGTCTCCTTCAACAGCGCCGGCGGCATTTCGCCCAGGCCCTTGAAGCGCGAGATTTCCACCTTCTGGTTCGCCTTGAATTCGCGCTTCAGAATGCGCTCCTTGTCGGCGTCATCCATCGCGTAGATCGACTTGCCCGAGGCCTGCAGCCGATACAGCGGCGGCTGCGCCAGATAGAGCCGCCCATCATCCACCAGCTTGCGCAACTCCTGGTAGAAGAAGGTCATCAACAACGCCGCGATATGCGCGCCATCGACATCGGCGTCGGTCATGATGATGACGCGGCCATAGCGCAGGCGCGTGCCGTCGAAACGGTCGCCCACGCCGCAGCCCAGTGCTTCGACCAGGTCCTTCAATTCCTGGTTGGCGCGCAGCTTGTCCGCGCTGGCACTGGCCACGTTCAGGATCTTCCCGCGCAAGGGCAGCACCGCCTGTGTCTCGCGGTCACGCGCCTGTTTGGCGGAACCGCCGGCGCTGTCGCCCTCGACCAGGAACAGCTCCGTCCCCTCGATCCCCTCGCGCGCGCAATCCGCCAACTTGCCCGGCAGGCGCAGCTTGCGCGTGGCCGATTTGCGCGGCGTTTCCTTCTGCTCCCGCCTGCGGATGCGTTCCTCCGCGCGCTCGATGCAGAAGGCCAGCAAATTGTCGGCATTGGCCATATCGCCGGTCAGCCAATGGTCGAAATGGTCGCGCAGCGCGTTTTCCACGAGCTTCGCGGCTTCCTGGCTGGTCAGGCGGTCCTTGGTCTGGCCCTGGAATTGCGGGTTTCGAATGAAGACGGACAGCATGCCCGCCAGGCCGGCAAACGCATCCTCAGCGGTGATGGTCGCCGCGCGCTTTTCCTTCTTCAGTTCGCCATAGGCGCGCAGGCCCTTCACCACGGCGGCCCGCATGCCGGCTTCATGCGTGCCGCCCTGCGGTGTGGGGATGGTGTTGGCGTAGGTGTTCTGGAAACCCTCGCCCTGGTCCAGCCAGGTCATCGCCCATTCGACGCGGCCCTGGTCGTCGGGGAAGGGCATTTCGCCGGCCCAGGGGTTGGGCACAACCGTCGCCTTGCCCTCGATCGCCGCCCCCAGAAAATCGGTCAGACCGCCCGGGAAATGCAGCGTTGTCTCCGCGGGCACCGCATCCGACACCAGAGACGCATCACAGGCCCAACGGATTTCCACGCCCTTGAACAGGTATGCCTTGGAACGGCAGAACCGGAACAGCCGCTCGGGCCGGAACGGCAGCGCGCCGAAAATCTCAGGGTCCGGCTTGAAGCGAATCTGCGTGCCGCGGCGGTTCTGCACCGCACCCGCATTCTTCAATTTCGTCACCGGCTTGCCGCGTTCATAGGCTTGGGTGAACAGCGTGCGGTCGCGCGCGACCTCCACCTCCATGCGTTCGGCCAGCGCGTTCACGACGGACGAACCGACGCCATGCAAACCGCCCGAGGTGGCATAGGCCTTGCCACCGAACTTGCCGCCCGAATGCAGCGTGGTCAGGATGACTTCCAGCGCCGATTGCTTCGGGAATTTCGGGTGCGGGTCCACCGGAATGCCGCGGCCATTGTCGCGCACGGTCAGCCAATTGCCGGCCTCCAGCGTGACCCAGATGGTGTCGGCGTGGCCTGCCACCGCCTCGTCCATGCCATTGTCGATGATCTCGGCGGCCAGGTGATGCAGCGCGTTTTCATCCGTGCCGCCGATATACATGCCGGGGCGCCGGCGGACGGGTTCCAGCCCCTCCAGCACCTCGATATCGGCCGCCGAATAGCCGGGTGCTGTCTTCTGCGGCGCGCGGCCGCCGAACAGGTCATTCATGGATGTTCACGCTGCGTTCGCATTGGAGCAGCACCCTAAACCATGGCGGGGATTCGCGCGCAACCCACTTGCCGGCGATGCGGCGCGGCGTGACGGTGACGCGCGGGAGGAACGGCAGATGCGCTTGGCGAACAAGGTGGTTGTGGTGGTCGGCGCGGGGCAGGGCCCGGGCGAGGGCATGGGCAATGGTCGCGCCACCGCGATCCTGTTTGCGCGTCACGGCGCGCGCGTGCTGTGCGTGGATCGCGACCTAGCCAGTGCGGCCGAAACCGCGCGCATGATCGCCGATGAAGGGCACACCGCCGCGGCGCACCAGGCCGATGTGACGCGTGAAGCCGACATGGCCGCGATGATTGCCGAGGCCGTCTCGCGCTACGGCAGGCTTGATGTGCTGCACTACAATGTCGGCGTGTCGCTGGCCGGCGGTGATCGTCCGCCTGAGAGCATCACCGAGGATGCCTTCGACACCGTCAACGCCATCAACCTGCGCGGCTACATCATGGCGGTGAAGCATGCGCTGCCGGTGATGCGGGCGCAAAAGTCGGGGGTGATCCTGGGCATTTCGTCGGTCGCCGCGCTGTCGTCGTCCTATCCGACGGTGGCCTACAAAACCACCAAGGCCGGCATGATCGCGTTCACCGAACAGGTCGCGCGCCAGGGTGCGGGTGATGGCGTGCGTGCCAATATCATCCTGCCTGGGCTGATGAACACGCCGATGGCGGTGGATACGCGCGCGCGCGAATGGGGCCGCGCGCGCGCCGATGTGGAGGCCGAGCGCGATGCGCGCGTGCCGCTGCGCCGCAAGATGGGCACCGCCTGGGATGTCGCGCATGCGGCGTTGTTTCTGGCGAGCGATGAGGCGGGCTTCATCACCGGCGTGACGCTGCCGGTGGATGGTGGCGGCTCGCTGCGCGGCGGTACCTGACTACAACCGCAATGCCCGCAGCGCGGCGCGTGGTGCGACGTGTTCTTCCGCCGCCAGTTCGGCGATGCGCGCGGGCGAGACATCGCGGCCATGCGCGAATTCAAACAGGCCGGTCATTGCCCAGAGCGCGTCGATGCCGGCTGCGGCCGCACCCGCCAGATCGGTGTGTGGCGTGTCGCCCACAGCGACGATGCGCGCGCGGGGAATGCCGGGGATGAGATCGAGCGTCGGGGCATAGACCGCCGCATCGGGCTTGCCGATTTCCAGCACATCGCCGCCCATCTCTCGGTACACATCGGCCAGCGCGCCGGCGCAGAGAATACGCTCGCCGGCGACCATCACATGGCGGTCCGGATTGACGCACAGCATGGGCAGGCGCGCGGCCGCGCAGGCCGCCAAATCGGCGCGGTATGGTTCCACCGATTTCGGGCCGCGATCGGGGTCGGGGCCGGTGTTCAGCAGGAAATTCGCGGCCGTGATCTCGGGCACCAGTTCGACCACGCCGTCATCGACGACGGAGAGATCACGCTCCGGCCCGATATGGAATGCGCGGCCGGTGAAACGCGCATCGGTGCGCGCCTTCAGCAGCAGCCATGTTGCCTCGCCCGAAGACATGATGCCGTCATAATGCGCGCGCTCCAGGCCCATCGCATCCAGCATGGTCTGGATGAACCAGGCGCGACGCGGGGCATTGGTCAGGAAGGCGATGCGCTTGCCCGCGGCGTGCATCGCGGCCAGTGCCTCGGGCACGCCGGGGTAGGGTTTGCGGCCATCATGCACGACACCCCAGAGGTCCAGCACATAGCCGTCGTACTCGGAAAAGGTCTCGGTGATGGATTCCAGGATTTTCACGCGGCGGTTCCCACGGCGTCGGAGATGGAGGCGATGTTTTCCCGCGCGCAGAGTGCGGCGAGGCCATCGAGCAAGCGCGGCACCAGCGCCGGACCGCCATAGGCAAAGCCGGTGTAGAGCTGCACCAGCGAAGCACCCGCGCGGATTTTCGCCAGTGCCTGTTCGGCCGTCGCGATGCCGCCGACGCCGATGACCACCAGGCGCCCGGCCGCGTGGCGGTATGCGCGCGCCAGCATCGCGGTGCTGCGATCAAACAGCGGCGCACCGGACAGGCCGCCCGCTTCACCGGCATGGCGCGATGCCAGCGCGGGCCGGGCAAGCGTGGTGTTGCTGATGATGACGCCCGCGACGCGATGCGCGATGCACACATCCAGGATGCCGGGCAGTGCGGCTTCATCCAGATCGGGTGCTATCTTGACCAGCACCGGCACGCGCTGTTCGGGCAAAGCCGACAGGATCGCGGCGAGCCGTTCCTCGCCCTGCAAATCGCGCAGGCCCGGCGTGTTGGGCGATGAGATGTTGATGGTGACGTAATCCACCAACGGCGCCACGGCCGCATAGAGCTCGGGATAATCGCGCACCGGATCGGCGCCATCCTTGTTCACGCCGATATTCGCACCCAGCACGCCCGACAGCGGCCGCGCCAGATCACGCAACCGCGCCAGATAACTGTCCAGCCCGCCATTGTTGAAGCCCATGCGGTTGATCACCGCGCGGTCTTCTTCCAGCCGGAACAGGCGCGGGCGCGGGTTGCCCGCCTGCGGGCGCGGCGTGACGGTGCCGGCCTCGACGAAGCCGAAGCCCAGGCGCAGCAACGGCGCGACCGCCACCGCATCCTTGTCGAAGCCCGCGGCCAATCCCAACGGGTTCGCGAAACGCAGCCCCATCACCGTGCAGGCCAGCGCCGCATGCGCATCCGGCGCGGCGCGCCCCGCCAGCCCCGCGCGCAGGCCCGCCAGCGCCACGCCGTGCGCGGCTTCCGCATCCAGCAAACGCAGCGCGGGCATCAGGGCGGAGGCGATGGTGGGTGTCATGCAGCGCGCCGCATGCCAGAGCCGCGCGCGCCTGGGAAGCCAGCGCGCGCCGCGCATGGTAAGCGCCGCGCCGTGAAAGGCCCCCTCTACCTCATGGCGGCGCTCATGCTGTTCGGCGTGCTGGACGCGAACAGCAAGGGATTGTCCGCGGAATTCAGTGCCTCCCAGGCGCTGCTGATCCGGCATGGCACGCTGCTGGTGCTGCTGCTGGCCGCGCGCGCCTTGTGGCAGGAAGCGGGTGGCACGCTGTGGTCGCGCCACCCATGGCTGCACGCCACGCGCGCGTTTTCCATGCTGGGATCGGGCATCTGCTTCTTCATCGCGTTCCGGCATTTGCCGCTGGCGGATGGCTATCTGGTGTATTTCACCGCGCCCTTCCTGACGCTGGTGCTGGCGCGGATTTTCCTGGGTGAGCGCGTGCCGCGCGCGGCCTGGCTATGGTGCGCGACAGGCTTCGCGGGGGTGATTGTCGCGCTGTCACCGCAGCTCGGGCAGGGCGATGCCGGCAGCCTGGTGGGCTTCGCGGCCGCGATGCTCGGCACGCTGTTCTACGCCGTGAATATCACCATCAATCGCGGCCTGCGGATGGAGATGGGAATCGCGCGACTTATCCTCTGGCCGGGGGTCGTGGGCGTGCTGGCCAATGCGCCCTTCGCTGCGGTGCATTGGGTGCAGCCGGACGCGCTGGAATGGGCACGGCTGATCGCCAATGGCGTGATCGCGGGTGGTGCC
>JAAFHD010000070.1 GCA_013298245.1 Alphaproteobacteria bacterium | reverse complement strand
GACGTCTGATCTGCATATGCGCGTGAAGCTGCGCATGACGCGCGAGGAGGTGCTGGCGCGCATCACCGAAAGCGTCAGCCTGGCGCGCAACCATGCCGCGGATGTGGAGTGGTCGGCCGAGGATGGGTCGCGGTCGGATGTGGAATTCCTGTGCCGTTGCGTGGAGGCCGCGATCAAGGCGGGGGCGACGACGATCAACATTCCTGACACCGTCGGCTATTCGCTGCCCGCGGATATGGGGATGATTTTTCGCTCGCTGCGGGAGCGCGTGCCGGGTGCTGACCAGGTGATTTTTTCCACGCACAACCACAATGATCTGGGGCTGGCGGTGGCGAACACGCTGGCTGCGATCGAGGCCGGCGCGCGCCAGGTGGAATGCACCATCAACGGCATTGGCGAACGTGCGGGCAATGCGTCGCTGGAAGAAGTGGCGATGGCGCTGCGCACGCGGCATGACGCGATCAATTCCCGCACTGGCATTCGCACGCAGAAGCTGTTGGGCGCGTCGCGGCAGCTGGCGGCGATCACGGGTTTTGATGTGCAGCCGAACAAGGCGATCGTCGGTCGCAACGCCTTCGCGCATGAGAGCGGCATCCACCAGGATGGCGTGCTGAAGGATGCTTCGACGTACGAGATCATGACGCCGGAGAGCGTGGGTTGGACCACCAATTCCATCGTGCTTGGCAAGCATTCCGGGCGCGCGGCGTTCCGCGATCGGTTGAAGACGCTGGGCTATGAGCTGGGCGACAATCAGCTGAACGATGCCTTCCGGCGCTTCAAGGATTTGGCCGACCGCAAGAAGGTTGTGTACGACGAGGACATCGCCGCGCTGGTGGATGACGAGGTGCATCGCGGCAATGATCGGCTGAAGCTGACGGCGCTGACGGTCGTGACCGGCACCGGTGCCAAGCCGATGGCGACGCTGACGCTGGAAGTGGATGGTGAGACGCGTGATGGCATGGCCACCGGCGATGGCGCGGTGGATGCGACCTTCGCGGCACTGCGCCACGCCTTCCCGCATGAGACGTTGCTGAAGCTGTTCGCCGTGCAGTCGGTCACGGGTGGGACGGATGCGCAGGCGCGCGTGACGGTGCGGATGGAGGAAAACGGTAAGCTTGTTGATGGCCAGGGTGCCGATACCGACACCATCGTCGCGGCCGCGCGGGCCTATGTGAACGCGCTGAACAAGCTGCTGGTGAAGCGCGAGCGGCGGGAGCCGCCGGCGGCCGCCGAATAGAGCATGATCCGCAAAGGCGGCACGCCGGCGCGGTGAATCATTCTTGTAAAAGGTTCCTGCTGATCCCGTGACGGGATCGGCAGGAACTATTCGAGGCGGGCGCCGGAGACTTCCACCAGCCGTTGCCACACCGGCCGTTCCGCCTGGATCAACTGGGCGAGCACGGCCGGTGTTTCGCTGGTGACGGTGCCATAGCCCAGCGGCGCCAGGCGCTGCACCAGGCCGGGCTCGGCCGCGATCTGCCGGATCGCGCCGTGCAGGCGGGTGATGATCGCATCCGGCACACCGGATGGCGCCATGATCGCGTTCCAGGTGACGACGTTGTGCCCGCCAAGCCCAAGATCCGCGAACGACCCCATGCCGGGGATGTTCGGCAGGATGCCGAGCGGGCGGTTGGAGGACACCGCGAAAGCTAGGAATCGCCCGGCTTCCACATGCGGCATCAGCGCGGGCATCACGTCGAACATCATCTCGATATTGCCGGCGACCAGGTCGTTGATGGCGGGCCCGCCACCGCGATAGGGAACGTGCAGGATATTGGCGTTGGCGGCGCGATTGATGGCTTCAATGTTGATATGGCTCGACGTGCCGGCGCCGCTGGAGCCCATGCGCACGCGCTCAGGGTTGGCGCGCGACCATTGGATCATGGAGCGGAAATCGGACCAGCGATGGCGCCGCGCGGCCTCGGCGTTCACCACGCAGAGCAGCGCGCCATCGGTGACCTGCGAGACAGGCGTGAGGTCACGCACGGGGTCGAAGGGCATGCGCGCGGTCATGAAGGGAAACGCCGCCAGGATGGTCACGCCGATCAGGCCGATGATGCTGCCATCCTTCTCGCCCTTGGCGACCGCATCGGCGCCGATCATGCCACCCGCGCCACCGCGGTTTTCTACCACGACATTCTGGCCGATCACGGCCTGCAGGCGCTCGGCCAGGATGCGACCCAGCAGGTCCACCGCGCCGCCGGGCGGGAATGGCACCACCAGCCGGATAGGCCGCCCGCCGGCGATCTGTTGCGCGTGGGCGGGCAGGGCGAGCAAAGCGGGCGCGGCCAGCATGGTGCGGCGAGGGAACATCGGGGGCCTCCGGACTTGATCGCGGCAGTGTGCGTGCCGCGACGGCCGGATTCAAGTCAGCAATTGGCGGGACTTTTCGATGACGGCCAGTGCCTCGCGCGTCAGCGCATAGGCGGCCAGTTCATCGGGCGCGGCCCAGGCGATTTCGGCGACGTCATCGCCGGGGCGCGCATCACCGGCGGCCCAATGCCCGCAATAATCGATGATGGTGTAGTGGTAGCGCACGCGTCCATCGGCATCGCGGCTGACGGCGTCGATCACATCGGCCAGGATCAGGGGGCCGGCGGTGATGCCGGTTTCTTCCAGCAATTCGCGGCGCGCGCATTCGATCGCACCTTCGCCGATGTGCTGTGCGCCGCCGGGCAGTGACCAGGCGCCAAGGCGCGGTGGCTTGCCGCGGCGCGCCAGAAGCACGCGGTCGCCACGGAAAATCACCGCGCCGATGCCGACCCAGGGGCGGGTCGGGAATTGCCTATCGGGCACCGGTGAGTTCCTCGAGGCGCGGCAGGAAGGCGCGTTCCTTCCACACGCCCACCTGGTAGGCCCAGGGGCGCCAGCGCGCGTTCAACGCGGCGGCTTCAGCGCCGCCCTCGGCCTGCATGCGCACCCAGAGGAACTGTTCCTGACGGCTCGACCAGACGGTGATGGACAGGCCCTGGTCCAGTTCGAAACGTGCCTCGCCCAGTGCGTTGCCGGGCACACGGTCGGCGGGCAGGGCGTCCATCAGGGTGAGGTTTTCGAAGGCGCGCGCGATGTCTTCGAGGGCGACATTGTCCATCTGCGGCGGGTCGGGCGGGCTGGTCACCAGCAGCGGTTGGCCAGGTGCCGCGCGGGCGACCACGATGGGCGCTTCGCCGGCGCGGCGCACGGTGACGCGCTGGATGCGGTCGGGCGGGATATTGCTGACGTCCCGGTCCATCCAGCCGGCGGGGTCGGCATCCGCGGCGACGCGGCCTTCGGCGAGCCAAGCCTGGTTTTCATTGGGGCGACGGACGAAGACGGTTTCCGGCACATTGCCCTGCGTGCGCACGCGGCGGCGGCCGGTCAGCACCTCCATGATGACGCGGCCCTGCGTGTCGGTCAGGCGGATCAGCAGGGCGGTGCTGCCGGCGGTGTCGGGGTCGTTGACGCCCAGGCGCGCCCAACCTTCGGCGTCGGTGGCGCGGGGTTCGACCAGGCGTAGCTCGGTGAAGCCCGTCAGCAATTCGCGCATGCGCGCTTCGCGGATGGGGAAGTTGTCGCGCTCCGGCAGCACCCAGCCGGTGGGGGTGCGGCTGATGACGAGCTGGCCGTCATGGCTACGGATGCGCAATTCCTGCGCGTCGTTCAGGCGCGTGGCGAGGCCGGGGAACATCAGGCCAGCCGGGCCGCCGGCGGGCGTGGGGTCGCCCGGGCCCAGCAGCAGCGCGGCGGTGATGCTGGTGACGGCGACGGCCGCGCCGCCGGCCAACAGAAGACGGCGGTTCATGCGCGTGCGGCCCGGCGGCGGCGCACGCGCAGCACGGCAAGCGCGATCGCCAGCAGCGTGACCAGCAGCGGCACGATTACGATATTCAGGATGCGCAGCGTGGTTTCCAACGCTTCGATGTCGCGGCGCAGTTCCAGTTGCACGGCGCGCAGCTGCCGGCGCGTGGCGGCGATTTCCTCGCGTGCGCGGTCGATTTCGGCGCGCTGTTCGGGGGTGATCATCACCTGGTTCTGGTTGCGCTCGCCGGGTTGCACGGGCGTGCCTTGGCGGAGTTCGCGCAGGCGGCGTTCGGTGCCTTGCAGGCGTTCCTGCAAGCCGCGTTCGGTCTGGCGGTACTGGGCATCGGCGGTGCGGCGGATGGCATCCACGCGTTCGAAGGGGCGCTGCGATTCGCCGCGCGAACGCAGGCTGATCATGGCGTCGGAGCCGGCCAGGTTGTCGGCGATGTTGACGATCAGGCTGCCATTGCCGGCGAAGGGCTGCGCCACCTGCTGGCCGAAGAAATCCTGCACGCGGACCCAGAAACGGTCTTCCAGCATGTCGGTGTCGGCGATGACGACGAAGCTGGCGGGGGCTTCGGTGGCGGTGCGATGGGCGGGGAAGTTTTCGGGGCGTTCTGCGCCTTCGGGCGGTGCGGGCGGGCCATCCGGAAAGGCGGTGGAGAGCGCGCCGCGGAAGCGTGCGGCGATGGCGCGGCGCTGCCCATCGGCGCGGAAATCGCCGAGGATTCGCGCGGGTTGCGGGTCGGTGCGCACGCGCGCGACTTCGAGCAGCATCGACTGCGCGGAGGAGGTGAGGAAGGGCGTGAATTCCAGCCGCGTGCCGGGGCGCATGCGGATTTCGCCCGCCGATGCGACGCTGACCTGGTCGAGGGCGGCGACCGTGACCTCGTTGCGGTTCAGGCTGTCGTTTTGCAGCGCGAACCAGGCGACGTAATCGACGGCCTGCACGCGGTCATTGGGGCCGGCGCGCACGCGCCAGGCGCCGCGGAGATCGGCGACAATGTGCTCGCGCGGGGTTTCGATGCCCCAGGCGTTCAGCAGGCGGTCGAGGTTGGAGGCGGTGTCGGCGGGCGGGCGGTTGCCAGGGCCGGGGCGGGCGGCCTGCATTTCGCTGTGCGGATCGACCATGGCGATCAGGCGGCCGCCGCGCATCACGAACTGGTCGATGGCGTAGAGCGTGGCGTCGGACAGGCCTTGTGGGTGTGCGACCAGCAGCAGCTGCACATCGGGTTCGATAACGAGTGCGTCCATCGCGATGTCGCGCACGGTGAAGACCTGGCGCAGCTGGTTCATCACCACCTGCGGCTGCGCGAGTTGTGGTTGGCGCATCAGCATTGCGCGCGGGTCGCCGTTCAGCGGGAGTGGAGAGAGGACGCCGAGGACGGGGCGGCGCGGGTTGGAGAGTTCGTAGATGATGCGCGTCAGATCCATCTCCAGGAAGCGCTCGCGCTCGGGCTGGAAGAAGGGGATGTTGCGCTCGTCATCGGCCTGGTTGCTGGCGGCGAGGCCGAAGAAGACCTGCTCGCCGGATTGGTCGAGCGGGATGGCTTGCAGGCCGAGCGCGATGGCGCGGTCCTCGGTGTCGGAGAAGGGTTCGGGGTCGCGGATTTCGAGGCGAAGCTTGCCGCCGGAAGCGGCGGCGTATTCGCGCAGCATTTCGCGCACGCGGTCGGCATAGGCACCGAAGGAGGGGATCTCGGCGCCCAGGCGGCGTGAGTAGAAGAGGCGCAACGTGATGGGGTCTTGCAGGCCTGAGAGCACGCTGCGTGTGCCGGGGGAGAGGGTGAAGAGGCGTTCCTGCGTGAGGTCGATGCGTGTGGATGCCAGGAAGCGGTCGGCCAGCATGTTGATGCCGAGCACGAGCAGAAGTGCCACCGCGATGGCGGCGGCGGAGAGCAAGGAACGGCGCGGTGCGGTGCGGGCTTCGGCCATGGTTCAGTCCGCCTTCCGCAGGTCGAGCACGACGGTGTTCACGAAGAGCCAGAAGCCGATGAAGCTGGCGAAGAACACCAGGTCGCGCGCGCTGATGACGCCGCGGGTGAAGCCGTTGACGCGGTCGGAGACGGACAGCGCGCGCGCGACATCGGCCAGCATGGGGATGTTGGCGGAGAGGAATTCGGTGACGACGGGGGAGCCTGCGGCGCTGAAGACGAAGCACGCGGCGACGGCGATGACGAAGGCGATCACCTGGTTTTTCGTCGCGGCCGAGACCGCGGCGCCGAGTGCGAGATAGGCGCCGGCGACCATCATGCAGCCGAGGTAGCCAGCGAGTATCACGCCGTGGTCGGGGTCGCCGAGCCAGGTGACGGTGATCCACAGTGGGAAAGTCAGCGCGAGTGCGATGCCGCAGAACGCCCAGGCGGCGAGGAATTTTCCGACCACCGCGCGCCATTGCGCGATGGGCAAGGTCAGCAGCAATTCGATGGTGCCGAGGCGGCGTTCTTCCGCCCACAGGCGCATGGTCAGCGCCGGGACCAGGAACAGGAACAGCCAGGGGATGAAGGAGAAAAATGGGATCAGATCCGACTGGTTGCGCGCGAAGAAATTGCCGAGCGTGAAGGTGAGCGCGCCCGACATGACCAGGAAGATTACGATGAAGACATAGGCGACGGGCGTGGCGAAATACGCGGCCAGTTCGCGGCGGAGGACGGCGATCATGCCGCTTCTCCCGTGGTGAGTTTGCGGAAGACGATGTCCAACGTGTGGCCGGTTTCGAGCAATGCGCGTGGTGTTGCGTCCACGATGATGCGGCCATGCGCGATGATGATGGCGCGGGTGCAGACGGCTTCGACTTCTTCGAGGATGTGCGTTGAGATCACGATGGCCTTGTCCGGCGCCATGTCCTGGATCAGTTGGCGGACCTCGTGTTTCTGGTTGGGGTCGAGGCCGTCGGTCGGTTCGTCCAGCACCAGCACGGGCGGGTCATGCAGCAGCGCCTGTGCCAGGCCGACACGGCGCTTGAAGCCTTTGGAGAGTGTCTCGATGGGTTGCAGGCGCACGCCTTCGACGCGGGTACGGGCCATGGCGTCGGCCACGCGGGCTGCGAGTTCCTTGCCGCCATAGCCGCGCACGCGGCCGCAGAAAGCAAGGAAAGCGCTGACTGTCATTTCGGGGTAGGTGGGCGCGCCTTCGGGCAGAAAACCCAGCGCGCGCTTGGCTTTTACGGGCGCATCCACGACATCCGCGCCACAGATGCGCGCTGTGCCGGAGGTGGGCGCCATGAAGCCTGCCAGCATGCGCATGGTGGTGGATTTGCCGGCGCCATTGGGGCCGAGGAAACCCACCACTTCGCCGCGCTCCACCGCGAAGGACACGTCGTCCACGGCGGTGAAGGCGCCGAAGCGTTTCGTCAGACGTTCGATCTCGATCAATGCGGTCACGTTACGCCTCTGATTCCCGGAAGGTTTTGGATGCCAAGCGGGCCACCGCTTGGCAAGGGGTTACCCTGCGCCCAGCGTCGCCATTGCCGCATCCTTGCCGAACAGGCCCAGCAGCAGGCGCGCGGCCAGGCCACGTGGGCCGGCCAGCGCGGCGTCGCGTTCCAGCAGCAGGGCGGCGTCTTGGTGCGCCATGGCCAGCAGGCGTTCCTGCGCGCGCGAGTCTTCCAGCGCCAGGCGCTGCATGGCGTGGCCGGATTGGCGCGTGCCGAGTGCTTCGCCAGCGCCGCGTAGACGGAAATCTTCATCGGCAATGATGAAGCCGTCCTGCGTTTCGCGCAGGATTGTCAGCCGGTCGCGCGCGGTGCGGCCGGTGCTTTCGTCATAGACCAGCATACAGAAACTGCGCGCCGTGCCGCGGCCCACGCGCCCACGCAACTGGTGCAGCTGTGCGAGCCCGAAGCGTTCGGCATGTTCCACCACCATGATGGTCGCTTCCGGCACATCGACGCCCACTTCGATCACGGTGGTCGCCACCAAAAGCTGCGCATCGCCGCGCGCGAAGCGGGCCAGTGCTGCTTCGCGTACCGACACATCCAAGCGGCCATGCGCGAGTGCCACCACATCGCCGAAGCGTTCGCGCAGTTCGGCGAAGCGTGTTTCGGCTGCCGCAACATCCAGCATCTCGCTCTCCGCGACATGCGGGCAGACCCAGTAGATGCGGGCACCCTTGGCCATGGCGCGGCCGCAGGCGGCCAGCACTTCTTCGGTTTGCGCTGTGGAATGCAGGGTGGTCAGAATGGGCTGGCGGCCTGCGGGTTTGCCGGTGATTCGGCTGACCGCCATCTCGCCCCAATGCGTCAGCAGCAGCGTGCGCGGGATGGGGGTTGCGGTCATTACCAGCAGGTCGGCGGCGTCGCCTTTTTCCGCCAGCATCAGGCGCTGTTCGACGCCGAAGCGGTGCTGTTCGTCAACGACCGCCAGAGCCAGATCGCGGAACACGACACCTTCCTGGAACAGCGCATGGGTGCCGACCACGATCTGCACCGCCCCCGAGGCCAGCCCGCCCAGCACGCGCCGGCGATCCGCGCCGGTCACGCTGCCGGCCAGCAATTCCAGTCGCACGCCGGCGGCCGCACACAGCCGTCCGATCACGCGCGCATGCTGCCGCGCCAGCAATTCCGTGGGCGCCATCAGCGCCGCCTGCGCGCCGGATTCCACCGCGCGCAGCATGGCCATCAGCGCGACCAACGTCTTGCCGCTGCCAACATCGCCTTGCAGCAGCCGGCGCATGCGGATGGGGGCGGAGAGGTCGGCGTCGATCTCGTGCAACGCCTCCGTCTGTTGGGGTGTCAAAGCATGGCCGAAGGCGCGCAAGGCGGCGGCGCGCAGTGCGCCATCGCCGAGCAGCGCGCGGCCTGGTTGCGCGCGGTTGCGGCGGCGTACCAGCGCCACGGCCAGTTGGTCGGCCAGCAATTCGTCATAGGCCAGGCGCGCGCGCGCCGTGGGCGCGGTGTCCGCATGCGCGGCGCGCAGTGCATCGTCGAAGGGCGGCCATTCCTCGCGCTTCAGCAGCGGCGGGTCGTGCCATTCGGGCAGTGCGGGCAGCAGGCGCAGCGCGGCGTCGATCGCGCGTCCCATCTGTGCGCGTTGCAGGCCCGCGGTCAGCGGCCAGACCGGTTCGCGTTCGGGCAAACCCTCCGCGCGCGTCGAGACATCCGGGCTTAGGCAGGACCACGCATTGCCCTCGGGGCGCAGGCGGCCGGAGATGAACCGCGTTTCGCCCTTCGGCAGTCGCTGTTCGATCCAGGGCAAGTTGGCGTTCATGAAACGCAGCATCAGCCGCGCATCGGAGGCATGCGCGCGCACCTCCACATATCGCGCGCCCTTGGCGGAGCGCGCGGCGCGGTGCGCATCCGCCTGGATTTCCAGGATTGCGTCGCGGTCCAGTGGCGCGTCGCGCGGGTGTTCCACGCGCACCCTTGCCGCGAAGCGTTCGGGCAGATGCAGCAGCAAATCCCACAGGCGCGGGCCAGCGCCCGCCTGCGCCAGCAGCGCCGCGGTTTTTGGCCCGATGCCGGGAATGCTCTCCAGCGACGCGTGCAACGCATCGCGGATGGTGCTGACAGGCTGATCCACACCGCCCTATATGCCAGCCTGATGACTGATTCCGAACTCTCCCCCCGCCGACGCCGTCTGCTGTTCCGCGCGCATCACCGTGGCACCAAGGAGGCCGACCTGATGGTGGGCGGATTCGTGACGCGCCACATCCGTGAATTCACCGATGCTGAGTTGGACGAACTGGAAGCGGTGCTGGAATACCAGGACGTGGATTTGACCGACTGGCTGATGGGCCGCCGCCCGGTGCCGCCAAGCCATGCGACGCCCATCCTGTCGCGCATGTTGCGCGAGTACAGCGCGTGATCACCATCTATGGCGCGATGGAGGGGCAGGATGCGCTGCTGCTGCGCGCGCGGCGCGTGGAGACGGCAGCGCCCATGCTGCATGTCGCGCGCGATGATTCGCGCATGGCGCGGTTGGCCGATGCGCTGGCCTTCTTCATGCCGGAGGCGGAGGTGCTGCGCTTTCCCGCCTGGGATTGCCTGCCCTATGACCGCGTGTCGCCGAATGCCGAATTGGTGGCGGAGCGCGTGGCCACGCTGGCGCGCCTGACAGAAGCGCCGACGCGCCCGCGCATTCTTTTGACCACGGTCAATGCGTTGGTGCAGAAGACGCCGCCGTCCGCGGTCTTCGCCGGCACCGCGCTGGCCTTGCGTAAGGGCGCGCGCATCGGCACCGAACAGGTCATCGCCTTTCTGGAGGGCAATGGCTATTCGCGCAGCGGCACCGTGATGGAACACGGTGAATACGCGGTGCGCGGCGGCATCCTGGACCTGTTTCCTGCGGGCGAATCCGAACCGCTGCGGTTGGATTTTTTCGGCGATGAAATCGAAAGCCTGCGCCGCTTCGACCCCACCACGCAGCGCAGCGGCGAGGCCGCGCGCGACCTGGTGCTGCGCCCGGTGGGCGAGGTGTTTCTGGATGCCGCGTCGATCGCGCGGTTCCGACAGGGCTATGTGGAATTGTTCGGCGCGGCGGCGACGGAAGACCCGCTTTATGTCTCGATCAGCGCCGGGCGGCGGCATCCGGGCATGGAGCATTTCGCGGGGCTGTTCCACGACGGCATGGTGACGTTGGTGGAGCATCTGGGCGCGGATGCGACGATCAGCCTGGACCATGAGGTGGAGGCGGCGCTGACGGCGCGGCTGGAGATGGTCGCGGACCATTATGAGGCGCGGCGGGTGCCCGCGCGCATCCATGAGGGCGAGGTGCCGTATCGGCCCATTCCGCCGGCGCGGTTGTATCTGGATCGTGTGGGTTGGGATGTGATGCTGGGTGGCGCGACCGTGTCGCAATTCACACCTTTTGGGCGGCCTGAAGGTGCCGCCGGCGCGGACACGAATGGCCGGCCCGGCCGGCTGTTCACCGAGATTCGCCAGGCCGGCGAGAATGTGATGCTGGCCTATGCCGCGCATGCGGAGACGATGCTGTCGCGCGGGCGGCGCAACATTCTCGCGGCCTGGTCGCGTGGGTCGGCGGAGCGGCTGCGGCATATGCTGACGGAGAACCGCATCACCTCCGAGATCGCGCCGGATTGGTATGCGGCGCAGAAGCTCGATGCGCGGATTGTCGCGGTTGCCGTGCTGGGGTTGGAGCGCGGCTTTGTCACCGATGACCTGGCGGTTTGCGCCGAGCAGGATCTGCTGGGCGAGCGCATCGCGCGGCCGGCGCGGCGGCGGCGCGCGGCGTCGCAATTCATCGCGGAGGCGACGGGCATCGAGTTGGGTGACCTGCTGGTGCATCAGGAACACGGCATCGGTCGGTATGAGGGGCTGGAGACGATTGCCGCCGCGGGGGCGCCGCATGATTGCTTGAAGCTGGTTTATGACGGTGGCGACAAGTTGTTCGTGCCGGTCGAGAATATCGAGGTGCTGAGCCGATTTGGCAGCGAGACCGCGGGCGTTTCGCTGGACAAGCTGGGCGGTGCGTCCTGGCAGTCGCGCAAGGCGCGCGCCAAGCAGCGGGTGGCGGATATGGCCGCGCAGTTGATCCGCGTGGCGGCCGAGCGGCGCACGCGCAGTGCCGATGCGTTTGCGCCGCCTGAGGGTGCCTGGGACGAATTCTGCGCGCGCTTCCCCTTCGTCGAAACCGAGGATCAGTTGCGCGCGATTTCGGATGTGCTGGAAGACTTCGCGTCCGGCCGCCCGATGGATCGGCTGATCTGCGGCGATGTCGGTTTCGGCAAGACCGAGGTTGCGCTGCGCGCTGCCTTCGTCGCAGCGATGGGTGGTGCGCAGGTGGCCGTCGTGGTGCCGACCACACTGCTGGCGCGCCAGCATTTCCGAAGCTTTTCCGCGCGCTTCGATGGGTTGCCGGTGAAGGTGGCGCAGCTCTCGCGCATGGTGAATGCGAAGGATGCGGCGGCTGTGCGGGATGGCCTGCGCGACGGCACGATCAACATCGTGGTCGGTACGCATGCGCTGCTGTCGAAGGGGATCGAGTTCGCCGAGCTTGGCCTGGTGGTGGTGGATGAGGAGCAGCATTTCGGCGTCGCGCACAAGGAAAAGCTGAAGCAGTTGAAGGCGGATGTGCATGTGCTGACGCTGACCGCCACACCCATTCCGCGCACGCTGCAACTGGCATTGTCCGGCGTGCGGGAGATGTCGGTGATTGCTACACCGCCGGTGGACCGGCTTGCGGTGCGCACCTTCATCATGGCGTGGGATGCGGTGGTGCTGCGCGAGGCGGTGCAGCGGGAGCGCTTCCGTGGCGGGCAGATTTTCTGCGTCGTGCCGCGCATCGAGGACATGGCGAAGATGCGCGAACGCCTCGGCGAAA
>JAAFHD010000007.1:20354-23630 GCA_013298245.1 Alphaproteobacteria bacterium | reverse complement strand
TACTTCGCCCTCGTCACGTTGGCCGCCGGCGAGATCGTGCGCATCCTGATCGTCGCATTGCGCAACCACACCGGCGGCTCGCTCGGCATGACGCCGCGGCTCGACCCCGACCACGCGCTGATGGCGATGCAATTCACCAAGCAGGGTTGGTGGTGGATGGCGCTGCTGGCCTGGGGTGCTGGCCTGCTGGTGTGGTGGTGGCTCGACCGCTCGATGTCCGCGAAAGCCTTGGCCGCGATCAGCGAGGACGAAGACGCCGCCGCCTCCATCGGCATCCGCGTCACGCGCGAGAAGATGATGGTGACGCTGATCTCGGCGGGCATCGCAGCGCTGGGAGGTTCGTTGGGCGCGCAGTATCGGCTGTACCTCAACCCTGAATCGCTCGCCGGCATAGGCATCTCGCTGCAGATCGTGTTCGGCGCGCTCGCGGGCGGCATGTACTCGATGCTGGGCCCGACCGTGGGTGCGGCCTTCACCATCGCGCTTGAGGAAGTGCTGCGCGTCGCCTTCGGCACTGCCTTAATCGGCGGCGCGCCGCTGGTCTATGGTGTGTTGCTGGTGCTGTTCATCCTGTTCCTGCCGCGCGGCATCGTGGGCTGGTTCGACCGCAGGCGTTGACCTGCGGGCGGCTCACGCGCCATGACGGCGCGTGCACACCGCATCCCCGCCACTGGCTGGCAATCTGATCGGCTTCGCGCGGCTGTTGCGGCGCGCGGGGCTGCCTGTCGGGCCTGGTGAAACCCTGGCCGCCGCGCAGGCGCTTTCGCTGATCCAGATCGGCGACCGGCGCGAGACGCGCGCGGCCTTGCGCGCGGTGATGGTGCACCGGCACGAACACGCGGAAATCTTCGACGCCGCGTTTGCCATCTGGTGGCGCGACCCGGATGCCGCGCGCATGGCCGCCGCCACCGCCCTGCTCGACGGGATGGCACCGGAAGAAAAGAAGCGCGCCGGTGGCAGGCGCCTGGCCGAAGCCATGCAGGCCGACCGTGCGCCCCCCCCGCCGCCGCGCGACGACACGCCCGAACCGCCGCGCATCGACGCCGCCCTCTCGGTCAGCGAGCGTGAGCGCCTGATGGCGATGGATTTCGAGGCAATGAGCGCGCGCGAAATGGCGATGGCACGCGAAGAAATCCAGCGTCTCTCGTTGCCGCTGGATGAACGCCGCACGCGTCGCTGGCGGCGCGACCCTCGCGGCCCGCGCATCGACCTGCGCGCAACGCTGCGCCGTTCGCTGCGCACGGGCGGTGAGATCGTGACGCTGGCCCGCGTGCGCCGCATCGTGCGCCCGCCGCCCTTGGTGGTGATCTGCGACATCAGCGGTTCCATGGCCCGCTACGCCCAGGTGCTGCTGCATTTCCTGCATGCCGTCACGAACGACCGCGACCGCGTCGCCTGCTTCCTGTTCGGCACCAGGCTCACCAACATCACCCGCCAGCTGCGCCATCAGGACGCCGAAGTGGCCTTCGAAATGGTCGGCCGCCTGGTGCAGGATTGGTCCGGCGGGACTCGCATCGGCGAGGCGCTGGAGCGCTTCAACAAGCTCTGGGCACGGCGCGTGCTGGGGCAGGGCGCCGTCGTGCTGCTCATCACCGATGGGTTGGACCGTGACGGCGCGCATGGCTTGTCGGAAGCGACCGAACGCCTGCAGCAATCCTGCCGGCGGTTGATCTGGTTGAACCCGCTCTTGCGCTATGCCGGCTTCCAACCGAAATCCCAGGGCATCCGGGCGATGCTGCCGCACGTCCATGAATTCCGCCCGGTGCATAACCTCAACAGTCTGCGCGACTTGGTCGCAGCCCTTTCCATGCAGGGAGCACGCCGATGAGCGAAGACATCCTGGCCACTGCCAGCACCTGGCGCGATGCGGGTGAAGCCGTGGCGATCGCGACCGTGGTGGAAACCTGGGGTAGCAGCCCAAGGCCCGCCGGTTCGCGCTTCGCCGTGTCGTCATCGGGACGAATGGCGGGCAGCGTGTCGGGCGGCTGCATCGAGGGTGCGGTGGCCGAAGCGGCTGCGGCAACCATGCGCGACGGTGCGCCGCAGCTACTCGATTTCGGCATCAGCGATGAAACTGCCTGGGAGGTGGGCCTGGCCTGTGGTGGCAAGCTGAAGGTCTTCGTGGAGCGCCTTGGATGACGCCGGAAACACTCTCACGGCTGCAGGCCGCCATTGCCGCAAAACAGCCCGTTGCACTCTGCACGCGGCTTGCAGATGGCGCGCAGCTTCTGCTGCCCGCTGATGCGGCCGACAATGCGCTCGCGGATGCCGCGGCCGCAGCGCTCGTGGCTGACAAGCCCACGCAGCACGAAGGCTGGTTCATCCACCCGCACAACCCGCCGATGCGCCTGTTGATCGTGGGTGCGGTGCATGCCGCGCAGGCGATGCTGCCGATGGCGTCCGCGCTCGGCTTCGCCACCACCGTGATCGACCCGCGCCGCGCCTTCGCGACAGCCGAACGCCTGCCCGGTGTGACCATCAGCCATGACTGGCCGGATGATGCGATGGCCGCCCTGCAACCTGATACGCGCAGCGCCATCGTGACGCTGACGCATGACCCGAAGATCGACGACCCCGCGCTCGATGCGGCGCTGCGCAGCGCGGCCTTCTACATCGGCGCGCTGGGCAGCAAGCGCACGCACGCCAAGCGCGTCGAACGGCTGCGCGAGATGGGCCATGATGACGCCGCCATCGCGCGCATCCGCGCCCCCATCGGCCTCGACATCAAGGCACTGACCGCACCCGAGATCGGCCTGTCGATCATGGCGGAAATCATCGCCACCCGGCGCGGCGCGGCCCTGGCGCAGCGCGGATGATTCGCGCGCTTCTGCTGTGCCTGGCCTTGGCCGCACCTGCCTCCGCGCAAGTGCGGCAGATGGTCGTCGCACCGCACCCGCAGGCGGCCGAGGCCGGCATGGCGATGCTGCGCGCCGGCGGCAGCGCGGTGGATGCGGCCGTCGCCGTACAGGCCGTGCTGACATTGGTGGAACCGCAGTCATCGGGCATCGGCGGCGGCGCCTTCCTGCTGCACCATGACCCCGCGCATAACGCCACCATTGCCTGGGATGGGCGCGAGACAGCGCCCGCCGCGGCACGGCCCGACATGTTCATGGTGGCCGGCGTGCCAATGCCCTTCATCGCCGCCGTGGTGGGCGGGCGCAGCGTGGGCGTGCCCGGCGTGATGCGGATGCTGGAGGCAGCGCACCGCGAGCAGGGGCGGCTGCCATGGGCCACGCTGTTCCAGCCGGCGATCCGGCTGGCCGAGGAAGGCTTCCC
>JAAFHD010000007.1:12293-20344 GCA_013298245.1 Alphaproteobacteria bacterium | reverse complement strand
CCCGGTCTCCGCGCGGCTGGCCGCTGCCATCGCGACCAGTGCTGCCGTGCTGCGGCGTGACGCCGTGCTGGGCGCCATTTTCGTGCCCAATGGCACACCGTTGGCCGAGGGCGCGGTGCTGCGCAATCCGGCACTCGCGGCCAGCCTGCGCGCGCTGGCGGAACTGGGCGCGGATGCACTGCATCGCGGCCCGATCGCGGCCGAAATCGCGCGCGTCGTGCGCGGCCACGCCAATGCCGGCATGATGACCGCGGATGACCTGGCGGGCTATGCGCCGCGCCGCGCGGAGGCGCTGTGCCGACGCTATCGCGAATGGCGCGTCTGCGTGCCGCCGCCGCCTTCGGGCGGGTTGGCGGTGCTGCAGATTCTGGGGTTGTTGGAACACATCGATATCGGGCGCCTGGCGCCTGCGGGTGCCGAGGCCGCGCTGCTGCTGGGCGATGCCGGGCGGCTTGCCTTTGCCGACCGCAACCGTTTCCTGGCCGACCCTGTCGATATTCCAGTGCCCGTCGCGGGCCTGCTTGACCCGGCCTATCTGCTGTTGCGCGCACAGGCGCTGGATGCGGCGCGGGCCGTCACGCCGCGCGCTGGCAATCCGCGCCTCGTGCCCGCGCCACAGCGCGACACGCCGGGCGGGACGGCGCATCTGT
Source organism: Alphaproteobacteria bacterium (assembly GCA_013298245.1). Taxonomy (GTDB): domain Bacteria; phylum Pseudomonadota; class Alphaproteobacteria; order Acetobacterales; family Acetobacteraceae; genus Rhodovarius. The sequence goes on along the minus strand of JAAFHD010000007.1, from coordinate 19,694 downwards.
CCATCGTCGATGCCGATGGTCGCGCGGTGTCGATGACGACCACCGTTGAGGGGCCGTTCGGCGCGCATATCGGCGTGGGCGGCTTCGTGCTGAACAATCAGCTGACGGATTTTTCCTTCCTCCCCGAACTGGATGGCATGCCGGTTGCGAACCGCGTGGCTGGCGGCAAGCGGCCGCGATCCTCGATGTCGCCCGCGATGGTCTTCGATGCCGAAGGGCGCCTGGTCGCAGTGACGGGTTCGCCAGGTGGTGCGCGCATCATCGGCTATGTCGCGCAATCGCTGGTGGCGCTGCTGGACTGGGGCATGGACGCGCAGGCGGTCGCGGCCCTGCCGCATGTCGGGCCGTTCAACCTGTTCGTGGAACTGGAAGAAGGCACCGCCGCTGCGGCCCACGCCCCCACGCTGCAAGCGCGTGGGGCAGAGGTGCGGGTGCTGCCCATGCCATCGGGGCTGAACCTGATCCGTGTGCGGCGCAACGGTGCGGCGGTGCTGTTGCAGGGCGGTGCGGACCCCAGGCGTGAAGGCATGGCGCTGGGGGAATAGGCAAGCGCCGCCCCCGCCCCCATCTTGCGCCCATGCTGGACCTGGCCGCCCATTTCAACGGATTTTTGCGCGCTGATCCGCGGCGCCTGCACTTCGCAGCCCACAGCCATCATCCCTGGCCCGATGCGACGCGCGCTGCGCATATGCATGTGTGGGATGATGCGGCGCGGCTGATGGACGGCAAGTGGGGGCCGATCCTGGGTGACAAGCTGGCGGCGCTGCGTGCGCGCATTGCTGCGTTGTTGGGCCTGCCCGATCCGTCGACGCTGGTCTTTGCGCCCAACACGCATGAATTCGCAGCGCGTATCCTGGCATCGCTGCCCAGCGGTCGCACGCCGCGCGTGCTGTGCACCGATGCGGAATTCATGTCCTTCGCGCGGCAGGCCGAACGCCTGGCGGAAGACGGTCTGATCGATCTGCATCGCGTGCCGGCCGAACCCGCGCGCGACTGCATGCCGAGGCTGATCGAAGCCGCGCGCCAAGGCTTCGACCTGATTTGGGTCAGCCAGGTTTTCTTCACCTCTGGCGCCGCGCTGGAAGGTTTGCAGGCGCTGGCGGATGCGGCCGGCGATGCGGTGCTGGTGATCGACGGCTACCACAGCTTCATGGCGATGCCGGTGGATTTTTCGCCTCTCGCATCGCGCGCCTTCTTCACTGCCGGCGGCTACAAATATGCGATGGGCGGCGAGGGCTGCTGCTTCATGCACTGCCCGCCTGGCTGGTTGCCGCGCCCGCGCAACACCGGCTGGTTCGCGGCCTTTGGCGCGTTGGATGGCGGCGCTGGTGGCGTCAGCTACGCGGCCGATGGGCGGCGCTTCATGGGCGCCACCTTCGACCCTGCGGGCATCTATCGGCTGCATGCAGCGCTGAATTGGGTGGCGAGCGTGGGCGTCACGGTGGCAGATATCCACGCGCATGCGCATGCCTTGCAGGCGCGCTTCGTCGCAGGGCTTTCTGTGTTGGATCCGGCGCGTCTGGTGGTGCCGCTGGCCAACCCCGCGCGCGGCAATTTCCTGACCTTCGACCTCGATGATGCGCAGGCCTGGCAAGCGCGTCTGGCGGCGGCACATGTCGTGACCGACCGGCGTGGACGGCGGTTGCGCTTCGGCTTCGGCATCTATCAGCGCGAGGCGGAAGTGGACGAGTTGCTGGCGCGGATGCACGCGCTGTGACGCTTGCGCTGACCATGGGCGAACCGGCCGGCATCGGACCGGAAATCGCCGCCAAGGCCTGGGCCGCGCTGCGCGGGCAGGGCCTGGATTTCTGCTTCATTGGCGATGCCACGCTGCTGCGCGATGTACCGGTTGTGCGTGTGGCGCGCATCGAGGATGCACGCGCTGCCTTCCCCGACGCGCTGCCCGTGCTGCACCAGCCGCTGCCCGCCGCCGTGACCATCGGCGCACCCGGCACGGCCACCGCTTTGGCGGTGCTGGCCAGTATCGAAACCGCCGTGGCTTTGGCGCGCGATGGCCGTGCGGGTGCGGTGGTGACCAACCCGATCCAGAAATCCGCGTTGACAGCGGCGGGCTTCGCGCATCCCGGCCACACCGAATTCCTGCACCAATTGGCGCCTGCCGCGGCACAGCCGGTGATGCTGCTGGCAAGTGCCGAATTGCGCGTGGTGCCGGTGACCATCCATGAGCCGCTGGCGCGCGCGATCGCGCGACTGACACCGGCGATGATTGTAGATGTCGCGCGCATCACCGCCGATGGGTTGCGCCGTGATTTCGGGATCGCAGCACCACGCCTGGCGGTGGCGGGCCTGAACCCGCATGCGGGCGAGGCCGGCACCATGGGGCGCGAGGATATCGAGATCGTGGCACCTGCGGTGGCGCAACTGCGCGGGATGGGCATTGATGCGCGCGGGCCATTGCCGCCTGACACGATGTTCACCGCGCATGCGCGGCCGCATATGGATTGCGCCATCTGCCTCTATCACGACCAGGCGCTGATCCCGATCAAGACGCTGGACATGGCCGGTGGCGTGAACGTGACGCTCGGGCTTTCCATCATTCGCACCAGCCCCGATCATGGCACGGCGCTGGATATCGCGGGGCAAGGTGTGGCGGATGCGGCGTCGCTGATCGCGGCGCTGCGCCTGGCCGATCAGCTGGCGCGCAACAGGGCAGGGGGATGATGATGCGCCTTTCCATCAACGTTGATCACGTGGCGACGCTGCGCAATGCGCGCGGCGGGCATTTCCCTTGTCCGGTGGAGGCCGCGAAGCTGTGCATGGAAGCGGGCGCTGATGGCATCACGGTGCATCTGCGCGAGGACCGGCGCCACATCCGCGATCGTGATGTGGAGCGCATCGCGGCGGAAGTGCAGACGCGCCTGAACCTGGAGATGGCCGCGACCGAGGAGATGGTCGCGATCTGCACGCGCCTTGCCCCGCCCGCCTGCTGCATCGTGCCGGAGAAGCGCGCGGAGTTGACCACCGAGGGCGGGCTGAATGTCGCCACGCCCGACCCGTTCCTGCGCCAGGCCATCGCGCGGATCGCTGCGCGCGGCACGGAGGTTTCACTGTTCATCGAGCCCGAGCCGGCGGCAGTGGAGGCCGCACATGCGTTGGGCGCACAGGCGGTGGAGCTGCACACCGGCACCTATGCCGAAGGTGCCGTGGCACGGCGCAATGCGGAACTGGCGCGCATCGCGGCCGCAGCGCGGCATGCGAAGGCGCTGGGGTTGGCCTGCCATGCCGGCCACGGGTTGTCCTATGACACCATCGCGCCGATCGCGGGCTTGCCGGAGATTATCGAGGTCAGCATCGGGCATTTCCTGATTAGCACCGCGGTGTTCGAAGGGCTTGGCGTTGCGGTGCGGCGCATGGGTGGGTTGATCCGCGCGGCGCGTGGCTGATGCCGCTGGAGCGATGGTGACGCTTGTTTCGGCTGCCGACGCGTCTGCTGCTTGACGCGCGCGCCGCCATTGGCGACCCTCCGCAACCAAACGCATTGAGGGAGACGCGCCATGCCGCAAGTCACGCTGTCGGTGAACGGCAAGCAACACACCGTGGATGTCGAGGGGCGCACCCTGCTCGTCGAATTGCTGCGCGAAAAACTGCGCCTGACCGGCACGCATGTCGGCTGCGACACCAGCCAATGCGGCGCCTGCGTCGTGCATATCGATGGCCATAGCGTGAAGTCCTGCACGACGCTGGCCGTCGCCTGCCAGGGCGCTGCCGTCACCACCATCGAGGGCCTGGCGAAGGCCGACGGCACGCTGCACCCGATGCAGGAAGCTTTTCGTGAGTACCACGCGCTGCAATGCGGCTTCTGCACGCCTGGCATGGTGATGTCGGCCGTCGATATGGTCGCGAAGAACCCGCAGGGGCTCTCCGAGAAGGAAATCCGTGAGGGTCTCGAAGGCAATCTCTGTCGCTGCACGGGCTACCACAACATCGTGAAGGCCATCGCGGCGGCGCAGGATGTGATGCACGGCAAGCGCAGCACGGTGGCCGCAGCCGCGGAATAAGCGGCGCGTTCACGGCGTGTTTTCGGGCATCTTGATCCGCTGTCGCGGATGATGCCCTGGCAGAACGGGAGGCAACGAGAATGAACGCAGTCGCACCCTTCGAGGGCATCGGCGTCCGCATGCGGCGCAAGGAAGACCTGCGCTTTCTGTCGGGCAAGGGCAGCTACACGGATGACTTGTCGCGCCCGAACCAGACGCATTGCGTCTTCCTGCGCAGCCCGCACGCGCATGCCGCGATCCGTTCGGTGGACACGCGCGCGGCGGCCGCCATGCCCGGCGTCGTGCGCATTTTCACCGGCGCGGATTATGCCGCCGACAGCCTGGGCGGCGTGCCCTGTGGCTGGCTGATCCACAACAAGGACGGCTCGCCGATGAACGAGCCGCCGCACCCCGTGCTGGCGCATGGCAAGGTGCGCTATGTGGGCGATGCGGTGGCGATGGTGGTAGCCGAGACGTGCGAACAGGCGCGCGATGCGGCCGAGAAAATCGTGGTGGATTACGACGTGCTGCCCGCCGTGGCCGGCATCAACGAAGCGCTCGCCGCCAGCGCGCCGCAGCTGCACGAAGCCGCGCCGCGCAACATCTGCTACGACTGGCATATCGGCGAAAAAGGCCCGGTGGATGCGGCCTTCGCCGCCGCGCACAAGATCGTCTCGCTGGATTTGACCAACAACCGGTTGATCCCCAATGCGATGGAACCGCGCGCCGCGATCGGCGAATATGACGCGCATAGCGGTGAGTACACGCTGCACACCACCAGCCAGAATCCGCATGTGATCCGGCTGCTGATGGGCGCCTTCGTGCTGAACATCCCGGAGCACAAATTGCGCATCGTGGCGCCGGATGTGGGCGGCGGTTTCGGCTCGAAAATCTTCCACTACATCGAAGAAGCGGCCGTCACCTGGGCGGCGCCGAAGGTGGGCCGGCCGATCAAATGGACCGCCGATCGCACCGAAGCCTTCATGACCGACGCGCATGGGCGCGACCACATCAGCACGGCGAAATTGGCGCTGGATGCGCAAGGCAAATTCCTCGCGCTGCACGTGCAGACCAAGGCGAATATGGGCGCCTATCTGTCCACCTTCGCGACCTCGGTGCCGACATACCTGTACGCCACGCTGCTGGCCGGCACCTACACCACGCCCGCGATCTATGCGGAGGTCACCTCGGTCTTCACCAACACCGTGCCGGTGGACGCATACCGTGGCGCGGGGCGCCCGGAAGCCACCTTCCTGCTGGAGCGCCTGGTGGATGTGGCGGCGCGCGAGACGGGGATCGACCGCGTCGAAATCCGCCGTCGCAACTTCATCAAGCCCGACCAGTTTCCGTACCAGACGCCGGTCGCCTTGCAGTACGACAGCGGCGATTATTTCTCGACGCTGGATGCCGCTTTGGCCACCGCGGATTGGGCCGGTTTCGAAGCCCGCCGCAAGGAAGCAGCGGGCCGCGGCAAACTGCGTGGCATTGGCATCAGCACCTATCTTGAAGCCTGCGGCATTGCGCCATCCGCTGTTGCGGGTGCGTTGGGCGCCCGCGCGGGGCTGTATGAAGTGGGCGCCATTCGCGTGCACCCGACCGGCTCCGTCACCGTGTTGACCGGCACGCATAGCCACGGCCAGGGGCATGAAACCACCTTCGCGCAGCTCGTCGCCGACCAGCTCGGCGTGCCCTTCGACAAGGTCGATGTGGTGCATGGCGACACCGCGAAAATCCCCTTCGGCATGGGCACCTATGGCAGCCGTTCGCTGCCCGTGGGCGGCTCCGCGCTGGTCAAGGCGATGGACAAGATCATCGCCAAGGCCAAGCGCATCGCAGCTCATTTGCTGGAAGCGGATGTCGCGGATATCGAATTCGACCCGCGCGCCGGCGCCTTCAAGGTGGCGGGCACCGACCGTTCCAAATCCTGGGGCGAAATCGCACTCACCGCCTATGTGCCGCACAACTACCCGATCGACGAGATCGAACCGGGCCTGGACGAAACCGCCTTCTACGACCCGAAGAACTTCACCTTCCCCGGCGGCTGCCACATCGCCGAGGTCGAGATCGACCCCGACACGGGCCATGTCGCCATGGTGAATTTCACCGCGGTCGATGACGTCGGCCGCGTCATCAACCCGATGATCGTCGAGGGCCAGGTGCAGGGCGGCGTTGCGCAGGGCATCGGCCAGGCGCTGCTGGAGGCTTGCGTCTACGACGCACAGGGCCAGCTGCTGTCAGGCTCGATGATGGACTACACCATGCCGCGCGCGGATGACCTCGCACCGGTCTCGGTCGCGACCCACACCACGCTGTGCACGCATAATCCGCTGGGCGTGAAGGGCTGTGGCGAAGTCGGTGCCATCGGCTCGCCGCCCGCCGTCATCAATGCCGTGGTCGATGCGCTGCGCGACCATGGCGTGCGCCATCTCGACATGCCGGCGACGCCGGCGAAAATCTGGTCCATCATCCATACGCGCATGGGCGCGGAATAACGGAGACGAAGCATGTACGATTTCGCCTATCACAAGCCCGCATCCGTCGCCGATGCCGTGAAGCTTCTGGCGGCCGATCCGGATGCGAAGGCCATCTCCGGCGGGCACACCTTGCTGCCGGCGCTGAAGCACCGGCTGAACAAGCCCACTTCGCTCGTGGACCTCTCCGGCATCGCGGAGATGAAGGGCATCAAGCGCGAGGGCAACGCCATCATCATCGGCGCGCTGACGCGCCATGTGGACGTCGCGAACAGCGATGTGGTGAAGGCCGCCATTCCCGCGCTCGCCTATCTCGCCTCGCATATCGGCGACAACCAGGTGCGCAATCGCGGCACGATCGGTGGGTCGGTGTCCAACAATGATCCGGCGGCGGATTACCCTTCCGCCGTGCTGGGGCTGGGTGCGACCATTCACACCTCCAAGCGCAAGATCGCAGCGGATGATTTCTTCCTGGGGATGTTCACCACCGCAATGGAGGCCGATGAAATCCTGGTCGCCGTGGAATTCCCGATCCCGGAAAAGGCCGGCTACGCCAAGATGAAGAACCCGGCCAGCCGCTACGTCATGGCCGGCGCCTTCATCGTGAAGACCGCCGCCGGCGTGCGCGTTGCGATCAATGGCGCAGGCCCCTGCGTGTTCCGCCAATCAGCGATGGAAAAGGCGCTGGCGGGCAATTGGTCGGCCGCCGCCATCGCCGGCATCAAGCAGGATGCGGATGGGCTGAACAGCGACATCCATGGCAGCGCCGAATACCGCGCGCATCTGGTGGGTGTGATGGCCAAGCGGGCGCTCGCCGCGGCAGGATAATTCGTCCTGCCTCTTTCGCCGAGTTCTTGTCAGAATTGCTCCCGCCAAAGGTGAACGGCTCGATGAGCGAGCCGTTCCTGCCTGGCCACAATGGCTGTTTCAGT
>JAAFHD010000007.1:11010-12283 GCA_013298245.1 Alphaproteobacteria bacterium | reverse complement strand
TCCTCAAGCGCGGCTGCGGCAATGTCGGTGGTGATGAGATACCCACTCTCGGCATAGGTGGCACGCTTGGCGATGTAGCTGCCATTGCCGAGTCTGCGGTTCGCCGATGCTTCCAGCAGCGTCAGGTTGCCAAGCATGTAGACACGCTCGCTCCAACGCCCTTCGGCGATGGATTGGGTCCAGGACGCATCGGGATTTTCCGGGAGGATATGTTCGATGGTCGCTGGGTCGGCATCGATGGGCAGCCCACGCCGATCTTCTTCCAGCCGCGCCAGAATGTACTTGGCAAGCTTCTTCCGCTGGCCGTTTGTCGGTAGCTGGAGGCGGGTCATATCCGACAGGAAATCCCCATCAGACACGTAGATCGGGCGCAACAAATGGAAGATCGCGCCTGCATGAAGCGCCCTGCGCTCAAGGACAGCCCGTGCCGCCTGATGCATGACGGGCTCAAAGGCGTTCGGATTTCGTTGGCCAACGACTGTGTAGCGAAACACGATGGTCCTGATGACCCGCAACACACGCGCCCATTCACTCGGCGCAAGCGTTTCGATGACCGCAAACAGGAGCGGCGCGGCCTGACTGGAACGGAACAATTGCAATTCCTGGACATGCGCTCGTGCACCATCACTGTCGGTCCAGAGTTCGTGATGGGGATCCTGAATGGCCGCAAAAATCGTCGCGCGTTGTTCGAGCGTGTCGATCAGCGGGAACACCTCCTTGGCGGAAGGCACGCGATCACGTATGACCTTGAACAGCCGAGGACGCCTGACGCCGGCCTCCTCCACCAGCAGATGGTAACGCAGGAAGCCTGGGAAATCCTTGGGTTCGACGACACCAAGCATTTCGTTCCAACGCCGTTGCAGCACAGCCTGGTCTGCGCTGCTGCGCAGGCGTGAAAAAAGAAAGTTCTTGATCAAATCTGTGCTGCTCAGCTCAAGCCCGCGCGCATTGAGTGTTTCGAACACCGTGAAGGCGGTGCCATCATCCTGAACAGTGACCTGTATAAAAAGGAACTTGCGAGCCGCGACTTCAGTCAGCAACTCGGCAAGCGCTTGCCCGCTGGTGCCTGCCGTGGCCAGCTCCTCCATCTTCTGAGAAAAATATTCGAAGCAGCGCCAAAGCAAGGCCTGTGAACCCTTCAGGCCGCGTGGACTGAGTGGGGAACGCAAGCGTATCAGATTGTCCTGGTAGATGCCGTGATCATTCTCGTTGAGCGATAGCTTTGTGCTTTCCACGAGCGATGCGGGATCCTTGTCGCTGATGAAGCGTTTCC
>JAAFHD010000007.1:9342-11000 GCA_013298245.1 Alphaproteobacteria bacterium | reverse complement strand
GCGATTATCCTCCGGCTCTGTGCCGGCACTAGCCAAATGCTGCAATTGACCAATCACCGCGAGAGCCAGGATGCTGAGTGTGGCAATACGCTGTTGTCCATCAATGATCAGGAATTCCCGATCTGACTGGCGCTCAAGCACCAGCGCGCCCATGTAGTGTCCCGGCGCTTCGGGTGCGGCAATGGTTTGCAGATCGTTCCATAGATCCTCCCATTGCTCCTGATTCCACGAATAGTCGCGCTGAAACGGCGGTACGGCAAAACGTTTGCCGTTGCCCAAAAGTTCGAGCAACGAAACGGTGCGGGTGTCGAGAAGCTCAGGGGACGCCATCGCGCCATGCTAGCACGTCGTGCCGATGCCGGCCCAGTTCCTGTGGTTGATCACCCCGCCGCATCCGGATCCGTCATGCGCTTGTACTCCTCCAGCGCATAACGATCCGTCATGCCGGCGATGTAGTCGCACACCACGCGCGCGCATTGCGGCGTGCCGGCCGAGCCCGCGCGTTCGCGCCAGCCATCGGGCAGCATCTGCGGCCCGCCATGCAGCAGTTGGAACAGCATCTGTAGCACGCGCTTCGACTTGCCCATGGTGCGGTTCACGCGCCAATGGCGGTACATCCGTTCGAACAGGAATTCGCGCACCGCGCGGTTCGCTTCCGACATCTGCGCGCTGAAGCCGACCATGGTGCGGCCGGCGGCGCGAATACCATCCGCATCCGCGGGGTCCAGTGCGGTCAAGCGGCGGGTGCTTTCGGCCACCACGTCATGGATCATGCGACCGATCACGCGGCGCACCATTTCGGGCGCCAGGCGCTCGGCGCTGACGCCGGGGTGTTGCAGTTTTACCTGTTGCAGCGCTTCGCCGGGCAAGGGCAGGGCGCCCACTTCCTCCAGCGTGAACAGCTGCGCGCGCAGCCCGTCTTCGAGGTCGTGGTTGTTATAGGCGATGTCGTCGGCGATGGCGGCGACCTGCGCCTCCGCGCCCGCATGCGACGACAGGTCCAGGCTGTGGCGGAAATCATATTCGGCGATGTAGCCCTTGGGCGCGCGCACCGGGCCGTTGTGCTTGGCGATGCCTTCGAGCGTTTCCCAGGTCAGGTTCAGGCCGTCGAACCCCGCGTATCGGCGTTCCAGCATGGTCACGTGCTTCAGGGACTGGCCATTGTGGTCGAAGCCGCCATGGCTGCGCATCGCGGCATCCAGCGCTTCTTCGCCGGCATGGCCGAAGGGCGGGTGGCCCAGGTCATGGGCCAGCGCCAGGGCTTCGGCCAGGTCCTCGTCGAGGCGAAGGCGGCGGGCGATGCTGCGGGCGATTTGCGCCACCTCGATGCTGTGCGTTAGCCGCGTGCGGAAATGATCGCCCTCGTGAAACACGAACACCTGCGTCTTGTATTGCAGCCGGCGGAAGGCGCGGCTGTGCAGGATGCGGTCGCGGTCGCGCTGGAAGGGGCTGCGCGTCGTGTCCTCGGGTTCCGCGTGCAGGCGGCCGCGGCTGGCGCTGGCAAGGACGGCCCAAGGGGCAAGGCGGCGTTCGGGGAGAGACATGCATGGGCGGTATCACCCGCGCGCGCCGCGCCGCAACAGCCATGGAAATCCGGGCGCGCAATTGCTATCTAGTGGGCATGTCGGAATTCCATGTCACGCCGCGCGCTGCGGCCG
>JAAFHD010000007.1:0-9332 GCA_013298245.1 Alphaproteobacteria bacterium | reverse complement strand
GAACGCCAGGGCAAGCCGCGGGCCGCGCTGCGTGTGGCTGTCTCGGCCGGGGGTTGTTCGGGCATGCAGTATGGTTTCGACCTGGCCGACGGCGCGGAGCCCGATGACCTGGTGGTCGAACAGGATGGCGTGCGCGTGCTGGTGGACAGCACCAGCCTGGAATTCCTCGCCGGCTCCACGCTGGACTGGCACGAAAGCCTGATGGGCAGCCACTTCAAGATGGTGAACCCGCAGGCGACCAGCGGCTGCGGCTGCGGCGTGTCCTTCGCGGTTTGATGCCGTCGTTCGCTGGCCGCGATCGACGGCATCAAGCTTTTTGCCCTCAAGCGCCGGACGCGGCCTCCGGCCGCTTGGCTCGCCGGACAGCCGGCGGCGCCCATTCGGGCGCTTGCATCGAACGACGACGCAGCTTCTCATAGGACACGCCCTTGCTCCTCGCCAGTTTCAACGTGAATTCGGTGCGGCGTCGCGTGCCGCATCTGCTGCGCTTCCTGGAACGGCACCAGCCGGATGTGGTTTTCCTGCAGGAATTGAAGTGCAAGACGGAGGAATTCCCGGCGTTGGAACTGGGCGCCAGCGGCTATCGCATGCAGGCGGTCGGGCAGCATGGCGGGCGCAATGGCGTGGCCGTGCTGGCGCGCATTCCCTTCGATGTCACGGCCGAAGCGCTGCCCGGCGAACCCGAAGACACCCAGGGCCGCTACATCGAAATCACCACCGACGCAGCGACGCTCGCCGGCATCTACCTGCCCAACGGCAATTCCGGCGGCGAGGAGGGCATCGCCTACAAGTGGCGCTGGATGGACCGCCTGGCCGCGCGCACGCGCGAACACCTGGACGCCATGCGCCCCTTCGCGATCCTGGGCGATTTCAATGTCTGCCCGGCCGCCGATGACCTTTCGCCCGGCGCCCTGCCGCCGACTGATGCGCTGGTGCATCCGGAAACCCGCGCGCGCTTCCGCGCCTTGCTATGGGCCGGCATGACGGATGCGGCCGCCGCCCTTGGCCAGCGCGCCTTCACTTATTGGGATTACGGTTCCGCGTTTGAAACCAACACCGGGCTGCGCATTGACCACGCGCTGCTGTCACCGGAATTGGCGGAACGCGCCCTGCGCTTCACGGTCGATACCGAAGCACGCGCCGAACAACAGCCATCAGACCACGCGCCGGTCTTGCTGGAACTCGCGCCCGCATAACCAAAATGTGAATATCTAGGCAGCATAAGAATTCGACATTGAAACCCGCCCTGCCCATGCTGGCGCAAAACCAGCAAGGGAGTGTCCGGGATGCGTATCTCACGCCGCAGCAGCATCATGTCCGCCGCAAGCCTGGCGCTGGCGGCACCCGCCGTCGCACAGGGCGCCTGGCGGCCCACGCGCCCGGTGCGGCTGATCGTGCCATGGCTCGCCGGCACATCATCGGACGTGCCGTTGCGCGTGATGGCGGAGATCGCAAGCCGCCAGCTGGGCCAACCCGTCGTGGTGGAAAACCGCACCGGTGCGACCGGCACGATCGGCCCGCAGATGATGGCGCAGGAACCGCGCGGCGATGGGCATATGATCGGGCAAATCCCCGTCACCGCGTTTCGCATTCCGGCCATGGTCAGCCGCCCGCCCTTCAACCCGCTGACCGACTTCACCTACATCATCCACATGTCGGGCTTCCTGTTCGGCGTGGTCGTGCGCGCGGACAGCCCCTGGCAGACCTGGGAGCAGTTCCTGGAGCACGCACGGCGCAACCCCGGCCGCGTCACCTACGGCACGCCAGGCGTGGGCAGCACCTTGCATATCGGCATGGAGCGCATCGGCCAGCATTACGGCATCCAGTTCGAGCACGTGCCCTTCCGCGGCGGCAATGACACCACGCAGGCGCTGCTCTCGCGCCAGATCGACAGTGTCGCGGACAGCACCGGCTGGGCGCCGCAGGTGGAAGACGGCAGCTTCCGCCTGCTGGTGCAATGGGGCGCCGAGCGCACGCCGCGCTTCCGCGATGTGCGCACGCTGCGCGAGACCGGCTTCGACATGGTGAGCGACAGCCCCTGGGGCATCGCCGGCCCGCGCGGCATGGAGCCCGCGGTGGTGCAGGCGCTGCATGACGCGCTGCGGGTGGCGTTGCATGACCCGGCGACGGTGGCGGCCCTTGGCCGCTTCGACATGCCGGTGCGCTACATGAACAGCGAGGATTACGCGAATTTCGCGCGGCGCTTGAATGAGGAGGAAACCGCGACCGTGCGGCGCATGGGCCTCAGGATGGATTGATCAATCCGGGACGGTGCCGTCGGCCTTCAGCACCTCGCCGGCGAGATACAGGCTGCCGCAGATCAGCACCCGCCCCGATGGGCCGTGCGGCAGCTGCGGCAGGGCGTCTTCCAGCGTGCCGCCAATGCGCGCGGCGCCGGCCGATGCGGCGATGATCTCCTCGATCTCCATGCCCAGATGCTGGCCGGGTTCGCGGATCGCCAGCAGTGTCGTCGCGTGCGGGATGATGGGCGCCAGGAATTCCGCCGCACCCTTTCCCTTCTTCATGCCGACCAGGATGTGCAATGGCTGGTCGCGCCAGGCCGCCAGGTGTTCGGCCAGCACCACCCCGGCGCCGGGATTATGCCCGCCATCCAGCCATAGCTGGTGCGGCGCGACGCGTGCCGCGAGCCGTCCATGCAGGCGTTGCAGCCGCGCGGGCCAGGTGGCGTGGGCCAGGCCCTCGCGCAGCGCGGCATCGGTCAGCCAGGGTGGCGACCAGGCGCGCATGGCGGCCGCCGCGATGCCGGCATTGTCGTGCTGATGCGGGCCGGGCAGGCCGAGTGTGTAGCCGCTGACATCCATCGCCGGCAGCAGCGGCGCACCCCGTTCGGCCGCGACCGCGCGGATCACCGCCATCGCATCGGGGTGCTGCTGGCCGGTCGTGACGGGCACGCCAGGCTTGATGATGCCCGCCTTCTCGAAGGCGATTTTTGCGAGCGTGTCGCCCAGGAAATCCATGTGGTCCATGGACACCGACGTGATCGCACAGGCCGCCGGGCGCTCCACCACATTGGTCGCATCGAACCGCCCGCCCAGGCCCACTTCCAGGATCAACACATCCGCCGGCACCCGGCTGAACAGCAGCAAGGCGACGGCGGTGGTGATCTCGAAGATGGTGATGTCAGCACCTGCGTTGATGCGCTCCACCTCCTCCAGTGCATCGGCCAGCGCGTCCTCCGCGACCAGCGTGCCGGCCAGGCGAATGCGCTCATGGAAGCGCACCAGATGCGGGCTGGTATAGACATGCGCGCGCTGCCCGGCGGCTTCCGCGATGGCGCGCAGGAAGGCGCAGGTGCTGCCCTTGCCATTGGTGCCGGCCACATGGACCACCGGCGGCAGGCGGTCCTGCGGGCGGCCCAGTTTTTCCAGCAGCGCCAGCAGGCGGCCCAGCGACAGATCGATCAGCCGCGGGTGCAGCGCGTGCAGCCGCTCCACGATCGGCTGGCTGCGCCCGCCCAGGCCCTGGCGGTCGTTCACGCGATGGGCGAGGGCAGGGTGGTCGGCGCGGGTGGCGCCTCCACCTCCGGCACGCGCAGCAGGGAGATGACGCGCGCCAAGGTCGCCTTCATCTCATCGCGCTTCACGACCATGTCCAGGATGCCGTGCTCCAGCAGGTATTCGGCGCGCTGGAAGCCCTCGGGCAGTTTTTCGCGCACGGTGCTTTCGATCACCCGCGCGCCGGCGAAGCCGATCAGCGCGCCGGGTTCGGCGATATGCACATCGCCCAGCATGGCGAAGCTGGCGGTGACACCGCCCGTGGTCGGGTCGCACATCACCACGATGAAGGGCAGGCCGGCTTCCTTGACCATGCGGGTTGCGATGACCGTGCGCGGCATCTGCATCAGGCTGACCGCACCTTCCTGCATGCGCGCGCCGCCGGATGCGGTGAAGACGATCAACGGCGCATCCTGCAACACCGCCAGGCGGGCGGCGGCGACCAGTGCCTCGCCCACGCCCGCACCCATGGAACCGCCCAGGAAGGCGAATTCAAACGCCGCGCAGACCGCCGCCTGGCCATCGATCGTGCCATGGCCGACCAGCACGCCGTCCTCCATGCCCGATTTGGTCTGCGCGTCTTTCAGCCGGTCGGCGTATTTGCGCTGGTCGCGGAAGCGCAGCGGGTCGGCCGGCACCTTGGGGCTTTCGATGCGCTGCCAGCCGGTATCCAGCGTGGCATCCAGCCGCGCGCGGGCGCCGAGGCGTTCATGGTGTCCGCAATGCGGGCAGACGCGCAGGTTGCGGTCCAGGTCCCGGTGGAAGACCATCTGCTCGCAGGCGCTGCATTTGTGCCAGAGATTCTCCGGCGCCTCACGCCCACCGCCGAAGAGCGTCTTGATCTTCGGCAGGGCCCATTCGCTGATCCAGTTCATGGCCGGTCTATACCCCCGGCCAGGGGGCCGCGGAAAGTGTATGCTGCCCAGCGAATCGGAAAGGGGGCGGACATGGCCTTCATCATCGCCATTGCGCAGCAAAAGGGCGGCGCGGGCAAATCGACATTGGCGGCCAATCTGGCCGTGGGGCTGGCCGCGCGCCGGCGCGTCGCACTGCTGGACACCGACCCGCAGGCAACGCTGACGCGCTGGGCGGAATTGCGCGCCGGGCGCGAGGGTGCTGCCGCCATCACCTTCGAAGCGCCTTCGGGTTGGCGCGTGCCGGGCGCGATCGACAAGTTGAAGCGCGACCATGACGTGGTGTTGATCGACACCGCGCCGCATGCGGAAACCGACAGCCGTGTTGCGATCCGCGCCGCCGACCTGGTGATCGTGCCGATGCAGCCGGCGGGGCCGGATTTATGGGCGAGCGAAGCCACGCTGAAACTGGCCGCGGCCGAAAAACGCCCCGCCCGCGTGCTGCTGAACCGCGTGCCCGCGCAGGGCAAGCTGAAGGATGTCGTGCTGGCCGAACTGGCCAAGCGCAAGCTGGCGACACTGGGCCCGGGCTTTGGCAATCGCGCCGCCTTCGCCACCGCCTTCATGCTGGGGCTCGGCGTGACGGAAGCCCAGCCGCGCGGCACCGCGGCCGAGGAAGTGGCCGCCACCCTGGCGGCGCTGTCCAAGCTGATGAAGAATTAGCCCATGGGATCGACGCTGCTTGTTCTGCACTTGCTGGGTGCCGTGTTGTGGGTGGGCGGCATGGCGTTTGCGATGATCGCGCTGCGACCGTCCCTGCTGGCGCTCGACCCACCGGCACGGCTCGCGCTGATGACGCGCGTGCATAAGCGCTTCTTCATGGTGGTCTGGCACGCCATGCCGATCGTGCTCCTGACCGGCTATGGGCTGTTGTTCGGCGTCTTCGGCGGCTTTGCCGGCGTGCGCTGGCCTATCCACCTGATGCACCTGCTGGGCCTGGTGATGGCGGGCGTTTTCCTGGTGATCTGGTTCGTGCCGTTCCGCCGCATGCGGGCCGCGTTTTCCGCCGGCGACATGCCGGGGGCGGCGGCCGCGAATGAGATGATCCGCAAACTCGTGCTGCTGAATCTGGTCTTGGGTGTGGTCACCGTGGCGCTCGGCGCGGTAGGCCGTTACTGATGTTGACGATCAGCGAAGACGACTATCCGGAAATGGCCGCGGTCGAGGCCATCCAGCGCGGCCTGCACGCCTTCAACCAGGAAATGGGCGGGCCTTACGACCGCGAACCCGTCACCGTGCTGGCGCGCGACGCGGACGCCGCGGTGAAGGGCGGCCTGCTCGGCATGACCTATTGGAACTGGCTGTTCATTGACTGGCTATGGCTGCACCGCGACACGCGCGGGCAGGGCACCGGTTCGCAACTGCTGGCGCGCGCCGAGGAGATCGCGCGCAAACGCGGCTGCACCCATGCCTACACGGACACCTTCAGCTTCCAGGCGCCGCAATTCTGGGCGCGCAATGGCTGGCGGGAAGCCGGGCGGCTGGATGGCATGCCGCCCGGTCATGCGCGGATCTGGTTCCAGAAAAGCCTGTAGCCAGCCGGTCAGGTCTGGTTGGCAGGTTCCAGCCTGAACACGCGGCCGTGGATTTCATCGGTCAGCACATAGACCAGCCCATCCGGCCCTTGCCGCACATCGCGCACGCGCTGGCCGATGCGCAGGCTTTCATGCAGGGTCACCTGGCCATCGGCGCCAAGCACGGTGCGCCGCACATCCTGCGTGGCCAGGCCGCCGGAGAAGATCGAACCGCGCCATTCGGGGAAGCGCTCACCGGTATAGACCATCAGCCCCGACGCCCCGATGACGGAGGGGTACCAGACCAGCACCGGGTCCACGAAGCCAGCACCCGAGCGCTGCCCGGTGCCGACCGGCGTGCCGCCCGCATAGTCGCGCCCCCAGCCCACCTGCGGCCAGCCGTAGTTCGCGCCGGCGCGGATCAGGTTCAGCTCGTCACCGCCCAGCGGGCCGTGTTCGGTCGCGAAGATGCGCCCATCGGGGTGCCGCGCCAGGCCCTGCACATGGCGATGGCCCATGGAGAAGATTTCCGGCCGCGCACCGGCACGGCCGATGAAGGGGTTGTCTGGTGGCGCGGTGCCGTCCTCGCGCAGACGCAGGATCTTGCCGATATGGCTTTCCACGCGCTGCGCCTGCAGGCGTGAGAGGCCGCCCTCGATCTGCACGGGCGGGTTGCCGCCATCGCCCACGCTGAGCAGCAGCGTGTTGTCCGCCAGCCAAAGAATCTTGCCGCCGTAATGCTGGAAATCCGTCTTGCCCTGGCTGACCTCGAAGATCACCTGCAGGTTGGTCAGCGCATTGCCATCCAGCGTGGCACGCGCCAGGCGCAGCCGGTTATCCTGCGGCGTGCCATGCGCGTAGCTGAGATACAGCATGCGGTTGCGCGCGAAATCCGGGTGTGGCGAAACCTCGAACAGGCCGGCCTGGAAGACCAGCCCGCGTTCAGGTGCGACCAGCACGGGCGGTGTGCCGGAAATCGGCGTGGGGTCCAGGCGGCCGCCGCGGATGGCGCGCAGCCGGCCGGGGCGTTCGGTCACCAGCGCGGTGCCATCCGGCAGCCAGGCGATGGACCAGGGGTGTTCCAGCCCCTCGACCACCGCGACCTGGCGGTAGGTGAGGTTCAGCGGCGGATCGCCCGCCGCCTGGAAGGTGGCCTGGGCTTGCGCCAGGCGGGGCGAGATGGCTGCCGCCATGGCGGCGGATGCGAGAACGCGGCGTTTCATGGGGGTTCCTCCGGTTAAGCGCGGCCGTGGGGACGGGCCGCGATGTCAACCGGAGGGAGTGTGTTGGAACGGCAGGCAGGCGCCAGAAATTTTGTCGTGATGGCGGCGCCGCGGCCGATCGGCCTGGGCGCTACACGTTGAAGCGGAACAGCATCACATCGCCGTCGCGCACGACATATTCCTTGCCTTCGACGTGCATCTTGCCGGCTTCCTTGGCGCGCTGTTCGCCGCCAAGTCCCACATAATCGGCGTAGCCGATGGTCTCGGCGGCGATGAAGCCGCGTTCGAAATCGCCATGGATGACGCCGGCGGCCTGCGGCGCCTTCATGCCCTTGATGATGGTCCAGGCGCGGGCCTCCTTGGGGCCAGCGGTGAAATAGGTGATCAGGCCCAGCAGGTCATGGCCGGCGCGGATGATGCGGTCGAGGCCGCTGTCTTCCAGGCCGAGGGAGGCCAGGAATTCGGCGCGGTCATCGCTGGCCATCTGGCTGATCTCGGCCTCGATGGCGGCCGAGACCACCACGGCGCGCGCGCCCTCTGCGGCCGCGCGTTCGGCCACGCGCGCGCTATGCGCATTGCCGGTGGCGGCGGAGGCCTCCTCGACATTGCACACATACAGCACCGGCTTGGTGGTCATCAGCTGCAAGCGGCGGGCGTTTTCTTCTTCACCCGCCGGCACGGCGGTGCGCGCGGGTTTCCCAGCCTGCAACGCCGCGATCAACGGCTCGGACAGCGCCATCTGCGCCTGGGCTTCCTTGTCGCCACCGCGGGCCTTTTTCGCCAACGCGACCTGGCGCTTCTCCAGGCTGTCGAGGTCCGCCAGCATCAATTCGGTTTCCACCGTCTCCGCATCGCGGATCGGGTCCACGCTGCCCTCGACATGGGTGATGTCACCATCCTCGAAGCAGCGCAGGACGTGGATGATCGCATCCACCTCACGGATATTGGCCAGGAACTGGTTGCCCAAACCTTCGCCGCGCGACGCCCCGCGCACCAGGCCCGCGATATCCACGAATTCCAGGCTGGTCGGCACCACCTTCGCACTTTTGGCGATGCGGGCCAGTTCATCCAGCCGCGTATCGGGCACGCCCACGCGCCCCACATTGGGCTCGATCGTGCAGAACGGGTAATTGGCCGCCTGCGCCGCTGCCGTCTGCGTCAGCGCGTTGAACAGCGTCGACTTGCCGACATTCGGCAGGCCCACAATGCCGCAATTGAAACCCATGGATGCGCCCGTTCACTCGAAATGCGCGCTGCCTTTCGCATGGCAGCGCGCGGGGCGGAAGGGCGGTTCAGCCGAAGATGAAATCGCCCTGTGTCAGCACCGCGCCGAACACCAGGATGGCATTGCCGCCGAATTCCACCTGCGTGTTGCCGCCGCCGATGTTCAGGAACAGCTGGTTGAACGCCGTGACGCCCGAACCTGCGGTGAACTGCAACTTCGCCGACCCTTGGGCGAAGCCCGCCACCTGGTCATACCCCCAGCCCGGCGCGTCGAAGATCAGCCGGTCCGCACCACCACCGGTGTAGATGGTGTCGTTGCCCGCACCACCCGTCAGCGTATCGGCGGCTGCGCTGCCGAAGATCAGGTCGGCACCACCCGCGCCATCCAGCCGCGATGCCACCGCATCACCCACCAGAACATTGTCGGATGCATTGCCCGTCAGCCGGTTGGCGGCACCCGACAAATTGCCGCGTTCCGTATTGTCCGCCAGCGTGAAGTCGGTGTTGGCGGCAAGCCCAACCCAGACGGTGTCGTAGCCCTCGCCGGCCAGTTCGGTGATGATGGTGCCGGCATCGAGCACGACATAGGCGTCATGGCCATCGCCGCCGGTGTAGCGGTCAGCACCGCCCTGGCCACGGAAGATGTCATCGCCGAGGCCCCCCACCATGGTATCGGCCAGCCCGCTTCCCCACAGCACGTCATTGCCGGCACCGCCGGTCAGCAGATTGGCCAGCCCCGAATTGGCGACGATCTGTTCATCGCCCGCCCCGCCGGTCACGGTGGTGGCGCTGCCGGCCAGGTAGATGATCTCGATATTGGCGCCGGCCACCCAGCCATCGGCGGTGACCCAGATGGTGTCGGTGCCCGCGCTGGCATTTTCGGTCACGGTGGTGCCGGCGGCGCCCACGACGATGATGTCATCGCCGATGCCGCCCTCGATG
>JAAFHD010000069.1 GCA_013298245.1 Alphaproteobacteria bacterium | reverse complement strand
TTCGGCGCCTTCATCCGCAGCGAGATGGCGAAATGGGCGGAGGTGGCGCGGGTTGCGAATGTGCGGCTGGAGAGCTGAATTCTACAGCACACGGGCGCGCTGCGCAGGGTCCAGGCGTTCGCAATGCGTCGCTGTACCAAACCACTTGTAGCGGTTGCGTGCGACCCAACGGTAGAGCACATCGCGCAGCGGCTCGGGCAGCAGCGCGCCCACGCGCAGCAGGTGCCAGGCGCCGCCCAATTCACGGCACAGCCGCAGATAGCCTGCGGATTCCGTATAGGCCCGACCACCCACCACCAGCAGATATGTCTTGTCCGGATCCACGCCGTAATGCGCACACAGCGCTGCACCCAAAGGCCGCTGCACCGTGGTGATCAGCAGCGCGTCATGGCGCTTCAGCAGCCAGCGCGTGCCGGTCGAACACAGCACGCAAATGCCATCAAAAACAAACAGCGGCCGCGTGTCGTCAAAGCCCGGCACCGCGGGGTCTTCGCGGTAACTATGCGCGCGTTGCGTGACGTCAGGCATCCTCAGCCAGCACGGTGATGTCGAGCCCTTCCAAGGCAGCGATGTAGTCTTCCAGGTTGATCAAATCCAGGCATGGCATGGCGCCGCGCGTGGCCAGGCCGCGTGCGAGGCGCCGCGCCAGCAGGATGGCGGGCATGCAGGGAATCGCCGGCCCATGGCCCGAGCGCGCGATGAGTTGGAAGATGCGTTGGCGTGGTGCGCCGGCCGCGTCCTGGCCGCGCAGAATCATGTGGAAACCACTGCGGTTCGACCCCATCCAGTCGAATCCGCGCGCCACGCCCAGTATCAAGCGCGACCATGGTTGCAGCGAGCGCAACAGGCCTGCGCGCACCAGCCAGGCGGCGACCCAGCCGCCCATGTGCAACAGCTTGATCTCGTGCCCGGCGGCGAAGCGGATGTCGCGCAGTTCGGGATAGCGCGCGGGGAAGAGCGCCAGATCCGGCACATCGCAATGCCCGAACAGCCGCCAGCCCAGTTCCGGATAGCGCCGCGCATGCAGGCCGTGCCAGCCATGCACGGTGGCATCGCGCCCATTGCGCAACGTGGTGAAAGGGCGGCCCAGATAGCTCAGGATGGCCGATGTCGTGGCCAGCCCGCGATTGGTCTGTTGCGCGGCGCTGATGCCGTAGTCGATGCCCGTCAGCCGCGCGAAGCCGGGGCGGTAGTGGTCGATCACCGCCGCCGTCAGACACGGCACCGAACTGGCACCCGCCACCACCAGCACGCCCGCCGCGCGCGCGGCCGCATCCAGCGCGCCGATGCTGGCCACGAAGCCGCGCGCATCGGCCAGGTCCGCGTAATGCGCGCCGGCGGCGATGCACGCTTCGGCCACCGCATAGCCCTGGTCCTGGAAGGGGCCGGAGGTGTGGATCACCATATCCGGCCGGATGCGCGCGAAGGCTGCGGCCAGGTCCTGCGTGATGTCGATCGCATGGCCTTCCGCACCCGGCACTGGGGCGGCGCGGGCCTGCGCGCGCGCCGCATCACGACTGCCGATCAGCAGTTGCAAGGCTGGGTCGCCCGCCAGCGCATCCACGATGGTGCCGCCGAAATTGCCGGTACCGCCAATGACCAGAACGCGCATCACCATGAGGGCTTCGCCACCATCAGCCAGAACACCACGACCAGCCCGCCAAAGGCCGGCCAGCCGAGCGCGAACCACCAGCGATACAGCCGGCCCAGCCGCGCATCATCCGGCACATCGCGCGCCAATTCGCGGTGCATCGCGATCTGGATGAAGACCACCGGCACCCAGCACAGCGCCGCCAGCAGATACAGCGCGTATGTTCCGACCAGCCAGGCATCATTCCACGCAAACCCGCCCTGCCAGACCAGCCAGAAACCGGTCGCCGGCTGGATGATCACCGCGGGCAAAGTGAAGGTGAAATCGGACCGCACCGTCAGCGCAGCACCAAAGCGGCGCAGCGCCAGCACGCCCGTGCGATGCGCGCGCCACATGGCGTGCGCGATGCCAAGCCCGGTGCCGAACACGATGGTCGCGCTGATGATGTGCAGCGTCTTGACCAGCGTGTAGCTGTCCATGGCGCGTCAGCGCGGCGTCCAGCGTTCCGTGCCGGAGCGGTTTTCGCGGCCGGTGATCCAGACGCCCGCGATCTCGCCGTCGCGGTTGATGCCTATCAAGGAAACACCGGGCTGGCGGTCCGAGATATAGCCGACGACGAAGGCATCCTGGACGGACATGGCGGTGCCGACAGTGACTTCGCCATCGATGCGCCAGGTGACCCGCCAGGCGCGCGTGCCATCGCGCAGGTTCGCGGTCTGCTGCAACTGAACGGTGCCGCGATAGCTGCTGCCATCGGGGCTGGTGCCGATCAGGTCATAGGTGCCGGCCATCTGGGCCGCGGCCGGCATGGCCATCCCCGCGACCAGCGCGGCTGACATCAGGAAACGACGCATCGTGTTGGCTCCTTATGCGATGAGGAAGACGCCCAGCAATGCCAGGACGGTGATGAACAGCGTGCTGCCGACGCCCAGCGCCAGCGGTCGTAACCCGCGTGCGCGCAGCGCCTTCAGGTCGGTCTGCGCGCCGAGTGCCGCGACTGATGCCGCCAGCATCAACGGCACCAGGAACCGGCTGGCATCGACGGCGAAAGCGGGCACAAAACCCGTGCTGCCCACCACCACCAACGCCAGAAAACCAAAGGCGAACCAAGGCACCGGCGCCTTCACCGCACCCGCCTCACCGCCCTGTTGCCGCGCGACCCACCAGCCCAGCGCCAGCACCGCGGGTGCGAGCAAAAACACCCGCGCCAGCTTCATCACCGTGCCGGATTGGGATGCTTCCGGCCCGCCGGCGGCGGCAGCACCCACGGCCTGCACAACCTCATGGATGGCAGCCCCCGCCCACAGCCCATAGGCGCGCGCGGACAGCCCCATCAGTTCCGCCAACACCGGAAAAATCAGCAGCGACGCCGTGCCGCACAGCGTGATGACGGCCAGCGCGTAAGTCACGTCCTCGTCCTTGCCGCGCGCCACCTGGTTGGCCGCGACAATGGCCGAAGCACCGCAAATGGCCGTGCCCGTGCCGATCAACTGCGACAGCGGCTTGTCCACGCCGAGCACCGCACCCAGCCACACGGTGAAGGGCAGGGTGGCCGCGACCACGACCACCGCCAGCACCAGCGCCCCCGGCCCCAACGCCCACAACTGCCCGAGCGTCACCTGCAACCCCAGCAGCACGATCGCCGCGCGCAGCACCGGTCGCACCGCGTATGACACGCCCGGCTTCACCGCCGCCGACACGCCAAACGCCATGCGCCAGCCAATGCCCAGCACCAGCGCCACCACCACCGGGTTCAGCGCCGCCAACCCCGTCAGGTTGCGGATGATGATGGCGATGGCGGCGATGCCGAAGCACACGGCCAGGCCCGGCCACAGCGTCTTCAGCAGTTCAGCGAAACTGCCGGTGGCAGCGGGTGCGGCAGGTGCGGCCATGGAGTCCTGGTGTGCTTGTTGCGCGCAGCGTCACGCTGCGCCCGCGCGCCGTCAAGCCGCGCTTGAACTGTGGCACCCCGCGCGCCCATGCTGGCGCGAAGAACACCACGGAGGAACGCCATGCTGCCGCGTCGCGCCTTGCTGTCGCTGCTGGCCGCGCCCGCCGCCGCGCAGGGTTTCCCCGACCGCGCCATCCGCATCATCGTGCCCTTCGCGGCTGGCGGTTCGGGCGACATCACCGCCCGCCTGGTGGGTGCGCATATAGAGGCGCGCACCGGCCAGCCCGTCATCATCGACAACCGCGCGGGTGCGAATGGCGTGATCGGCAGCATGGCGGTGAAGCAGGCGGCACCCGATGGCCACACGCTGCTGCTGGCCACCACAACCACGCATTCCGCCAACCCATCGCTGTTCCGCAACCTGCCCTATGACCCCACGCGAGACTTCATCGTGGTCGGCACCTTCGGCAATGGCGGCAGCTATTTCGTGGTGCGCCCCGATGGCCCGCATCGTGACATGCCCGGCCTGATCGCCGCCGCGCGCGCGGCACCTGGCGCACTGTTCTTCGGCCACTTCAACGCATCATCGCGCTTGCCATCGGAACTGCTGAACGTGATGGCAGGCGTGCGCATCACCGGCGTGCCGTATCGCGCGATCGGCACCGCCTTCACGGACCTTCTGGCCGGGCGCATCGACGTCATCGCGGTCGATGCCGCGGCGGCCGAGGCGTATCTGCGCAATGGCCAGGTGCGCGCGATCGGCCTGACCCGCGCGCGCCGCATCGAGCGCTTCCCCGACCTGCCGGTGATGGCCGAATTCTTCCCCGATTTCGTGACCTCCGGCTTCCTGGGGCTGGCAGCACCCGCGGGCATTCCGCGCGCCGTCGCCGAACGTCTGAACGCGCTGGTGAACGAAGCCATCACGCGTGACCCGATGCGCGCGCGCCTGCTGGAATTCGGCTTCTCGCCTGAAGCGATGGACCTGGAAGCCACCGCCGCGCTGATCCGCCACGAACGCGAACGCTGGGCGCGCTTCGTCGCGATGGCGGGCATCGAGCCCGAATGATGCGTTGCCCGCGCCGTGCCGCGCGTGCTGCACTGCGCGCGGCAACAGGAGGGCAGGGCATGCCGACACGTCGGACCATGCTGGCGATGGCGCTGGCGGCACCGGCCTTGGCGCAAACGCGCTGGGCGCCGGAACGCGCGGTGACATTCCTGGCCCCCTTCGCCGCGGGTGGGTCCTTCGATGTGACGCAACGGGCACTGGCCCGCGCGACCGAACCCGCCATCGGCCAACCAATCGCCGTGATAAACCGCACGGGTGCGGCCGGCACCATCATGTTGGGCGAACTCGCGCGCGCGCGGGCGGATGGGCATGTGCTGGGTCTGCTCTCGACCAACACCAACGCCGTCGCGCCGCAGATGATGGCGCTGCCCTTCAACCCGCTGGATGATTTCACGCCGCTGCTGGTCTACGGCACCAATCTCACCTTCATCGCGGTGGCGCGCGGCGCGCCATACACTTCGCTGCGCGACATGATCGCCTTCGCGCGGCGCGAGCCCGGGCGCCTGTCGGTGGGCGTCGCCGCGATCGGCGCCAGCAGCCATCTCTCCTTCGCGCGCCTGGCCGCGGAGGAGCGCATCGACGTCACCTTCGTGCCCTTCACCGGCGGCGCGCCCGCGGCCACTTCGCTGCTTGGCGGGCACATCCAATGCGCGGTGGTGGCGGGCGAGGTGCTACCCGCCGTGCGCGACGGCAGCCTGCGCCTGCTCGGCATCATGAACGACCAGAAAAGCGAGGAATTCCCTGACGTTCCGCATATGCCGGAACTGGGCTACCGCTGGGCCGCGCGGCCTTGGCTGGGCATGGGCGGGCCGGCGGGATTGCCCGAACCCATCGCCGCGCGATGGACGGAAGCGCTGCTGGCGGCGACGCATGACGCAGCGTTCCTCACCACCATGCGCAGCCTCGCCATCAACCCGCTGCGCGTCACGCGCGGCGAGATGCGCCAATTGATGGCGGACACCCTGGCGGAGAGCGAACAGATCGCGCGCGCCATCCGCATTGGGCGTTTCGCACCATGATCGCGCGGCGCGCCTTGCCGGCGCTGTTGGCAACACCGGCGCTGGCGCAATCGCGCGCCATTCGGCTGATCGCGCCCTTCCCACCAGGCGGCGGCGTGGATGCCGTGGCGCGCCTGCTGGCCGAACCTTTCGGCGCCGCTTTGGGCCAGACGGTGGTGGTGGAAAACCGCGCCGGCGCGGGCGGCGCGATCGGCGTGGAAGCAGTGGCGCAGGCGGCGCCCGATGGCACATCGCTGGTCATGGTCAGCCCCGGCAACATGACGGTGGCCGCCGTGCTGCGCCCGCTGCCCTATGACCCGCTGGGCTTGGGCATGGTCGCGCGGCTGTGCCTGTCACCGCTGCTGCTGGTGGCGCGCAACAGTCTGCCCGCCGCGGATCTCGCCGCCTTCATCGCGCTGCTGCGGCGCGAGCCGGATGCTGTGCGCTTCGCTTCCGGCGGGGTCGCCACGGGCACGCATATGGCCGGCGAATTGCTGAACCTGCGGGTGGGCGCGCGCATGGTGCATGTGCCCTATCGCGGCACGGCGCCGGCGATCACCGACATGATCGCGGGCAATGTGGATGTGTTCTTCTCGGACACATCGGTGTGGCCCATGGCGCAGCAGGGGGCGGTCAGGTTGCTGGCGGTTTCCACCGCGACGCGCTGGGCGGTTTCGCCCGCCACACCATCCATGGCCGATGCGGTGCCGGGTTTCGACATCGCGAACTGGTATGGCGTGGTGGCGCCGCCCGCCACGCCCGAGGCCGTTCGCATGCGCCAATCCGAAGCGCTCGCGCAGGTGCTGGCGCGGCCGGATATGCAGGCCGCGCTGCTGCGTCTGGGCTTTGAAGCGGCACACCTGCCGCCCGCCCCCTTCGCCGAATTCATCCGCGCGGAGACCGGGGTCTGGCGCGGCGTCGTGCAGGCGGCCAACATCCGCGCTGAATAGCGCGCGAGTGGGCATGACCAAGGCAAGACTGGCCGTCGATATCGGCGGCACCTTCACCGATCTGGTGCTGGAGGTGGGCGGGCGTTTTCTCTCGACCAAACTGCTGACCACGCCCGACGCGCCGGAACGCGCCGTGCTGGAAGGCGCGCGCACAATCCTGGCGCAGGCGGGCATCGGCGCCGGCGACCTTGCGCTGGTGATCCACGGCACCACGCTCGCCACCAACGCGCTGATCGAACGCAAGGGCGCGCGCACCGCGCTGGTGACCACGCAGGGTTTCCGCGACAGCCTGGAAATCGCCTACGAACACCGCTTTGAGCAATACGACCTGTACATGGAGCGCCCGCCGCCATTGGTCGAACGGCCCTGGCGTTACGAGGTGCCGGAGCGCATCGCCGCCGATGGTGATGTGCTGCTGGCGATGGATGACGACGCGGTTGCGCGCATCGGCGCCGAACTGGCCGCGCGCGGCGCGGAGGCCGTCGCGCTGTGCTTCCTGCACGCCTACCAGAACGACGCGCATGAACGCCGCGCGCGCGACATCCTGGCGCGTTTCGTCGCACCGGAACTGATCGCGATTTCCTCCGAAGTCTGCCCCGAAATCCGCGAATACGACCGCGCTTCGACCACCGTCGCCAACGCCTATGTGCTGCCCTTGATGGAGCGCTATCTGGGCCGCCTGGAAGCGGGCCTGCGCGCGCTGGGCAGCACGGCGCCCTTGCTGCTGATGATGTCCTCGGGCGGCATCTGCACCGTGGAGACCGCGCGCCGCTTCCCCATCCGCCTGGTGGAAAGCGGCCCCGCGGGCGGCGCCATTCTGGCCAAGCTGATCGCGGCGGCGTCTGGCATCGACCGCGCGCTCGCCTTCGACATGGGCGGCACAACGGCCAAGATCACGCTGATCGACGATATGCAGCCGCAGCAGGCGCGCCACTTCGAAATCGCGCGCGCCGCGCGCTTCGTGAAGGGCAGCGGCATTCCCGTACGCATACCCGTGATCGATATGGTGGAAATCGGCGCCGGCGGTGGTTCGATTGCGCGCGTCGATGGCCTCTCTCGCATCACTGTCGGGCCTGACAGCGCGGGCAGCGCGCCTGGCCCCGCCTGCTACGCGCGCGGCGGCACCATGCCCACGGTGACCGATGCCGATGTGGTGCTGGATTGGATCGACCCGGCGCGCTTCGCCGGCGGGCAGATCGCGCTGGATGCGCAGGCCGCCACGCGCGCGGTGAACGCCACCGTCGCCACACCGCTGGCCATGGATGCGCGCGCCGCAGCACACGGCATCACCGAGATCGTGACCGAGACCATGGCCAGTGCGGCGCGCGTGCACGCGGTCGAAAACGGCAAGGAAACCGCCGGCCGCACGATGATCGCCTTTGGTGGCGCAGCGCCTTTGCACGCAGCCCGCATGGCGCAGAAACTGGGCATCCACCGCGTGCTGATTCCGGTCGGCGCGGGTGTGGGTTCCGCGCATGGTTTCCTCGGCGCACCCATCGCCTACGAAGTGGTGCGCACGCGCCTGATGCCGCTCTCCGCCTTCGACGCGCCGGCCGTGAACACCATCTTCACCGCGATGCGCGCGGAGGCCGAAGCCGTGGTCCGCCTCGGCGCGCCCAGCACCGCGCTGACCGACATGCGCACCGGCTTCATGCGCTATCGCGGCCAGGGGCATGAGGTGCCCGTCACGCTACCGGCAGGCCCCTATGGCGCCGAAGGTGCAGCCCAACTGCGCGCCGCCTTCGAAGCCGCCTACCACGCGCTCTACGGCCGCATCATCCCGAAGCTGGAGATCGAGGTGCTGACCTGGACGCTCGCACTCTCCGAAGCGCATGCGCTGCCCGCGCGCGTGGCCGCCGCACCGCCCGCCGCCGCGCCCCGACCCACCGGCACGCGCAGCATCACCGACCCAGGCAGCGGCGCGCGCGTCGATGCCGCCATCCACGATCGCACGGCACTGCCACCTGGTTCACGCATTGCCGGCCCGGCCATCATCGTCGAAGCGGAAACCTCCACCCTCATCCCCTCCGGCTGGCACGCCGGCCCTGACGCGTCGGGCCACATCATCATCGAAAGGGCCGCGCCATGATCCCGGAAATCACCATCCAGGTGCTATGGAACCGCCTGCTTTCAGTGGTGGAAGAACAGGCGCAGACCCTGGTGCGCACCGCCTTCTCCACCGCCGCGCGCGAAGCCGGTGACATCTCCGCCGGCGTCTTCGACATCGCCGGCCGCATGCTGGCCCAAGCCGTGACCGGCACGCCCGGCCACATCAATTCCATGGCCCGCAGCGTGGTGCATTTCCTCGAAGCCTTCCCCGCGGAGACACTGCGCGATGGCGACATCCTCATCACCAACGATCCGTGGAAAGGCACCGGCCACCTTTTCGACCTCACCGTCGTCACGCCGATTTTTCTGGATGGCCGCGCCGTCGCCCTCTTCGCCAGCACCACGCATGTGGTCGATATCGGCGGCCTCGGCGTCTCGGCGGAAGGGCGGCAAATCTACCACGAAGGCCTCTACATCCCGCTGATGCACCTCGCACGCCAAGGCGTCATCAACGAGGACCTGCTCAACATCGTCCGCGCCAATGTGCGCGAGCCGGTGCAGGTGGTGGGCGACATCTACGCGCTGATCGCCTGCAACGAGATGGGCGGCAAACGCCTCACCGCGATGATGCGCGAATTCGCGCTGCCCGACCTGCACGAATTGGGCGAACAGATCATCACCCGCTCCCGCCGCGCCATGGCCGATGTCATCGCCAAGCTGCCGCAAGGCAGTTGGTCCACCGCCATGACCATCGACGGCTTCGAAGCGCCCATCACCTTGGCCGCAACACTGACCATCGCGGGTGATCGCGTGCTGGTGGACTACACCGGCACATCCGGGCTGTCGGGCTACGCCATCAACTGCCCGCTCTGCTACACCGACGCCTACACGGCGTTCGGCGTGAAGGCCGCGCTCGCGCCGTGGATTCCGAACAACACCGGCACGCTCGACGCGGTGATCGTCACCGCGCCGGAAAACACCATCGTCAACGCGCCGCACCCCGCGGCTGTCTATGCGCGCAGCGTCATCGGCCACATGCTGCCTGACGTGGTCTATGGCTGCCTCGACCAGGCCATGCCGGAAACTGTGCCGGCGGAAGGCACGTCGTCCCTGTGGAATCTCACCCTCGTCGCCGGCCATGGCCTGACCGACACCGGCGGTTCCGCCACCCGCGCCTACACCGTCACCACCTTCCATTCCGGCGGCGCCGGCGCGCGCCCCACGCAGGATGGTCTGTCCGCGACACCCTTCCCATCCGGCGTGCGCAACGTGCCCGTGGAAATCACCGAGGCCATCACGCCACTGGTGGTCTGGCGCAAGGAACTACGCGCCAATTCCGGCGGTGCGGGCCGCACCCGTGGCGGCCTTGGCCAGCACATGGAAATCGCCAGCCGCGACGGCGCCTTCGGCATCCAGGCGCGCTTCGAACGTGCCGATTACCCGGCGCGCGGCCGCGCCGGTGGCGGCCCTGGCGCGCTCGGAAAACTCTCGCTCGGCACGGGTGCGGCGCTGCGCACCAAGGGCCTGCAACGGATCCCCGCCGGCGATCGCCTGGTGGTGGAAATGCCCGGCGGCGGCGGTCGCGGCGCGGCCTTCGCGCGCGACCCGGCGCTCGTGTCACGCGATGTTCTTTTCGGCCTGATTGACCATGCCGCGGCCGAGGCCGAATACGGCGTCATCCTCCACGCCGATGGCTCGCCAGACCTTGCCGCCACGGCCAGCCGCAGGGGTTGACGCCATGTTCCGCCGCACAGTCTTTGCAGCCGCTGCCTTGCCCTTCGCCGCCCGCGCGCAGTGGCGCCCGGACCGGCCTGTGCGCCTCATCATCGCCTTCCCGCCAGGCGGTTCCACCGATGTGCTCGGCCGCCTTGTCTCACCGCTGATGACAGCGGAACTGGGCCAGCAGGTGGTGCCGGAAAACCGCACCGGTGCTGCGGGTGCCGTCGCCTCCGCCTTCGTCGCGCAATCGGCGCCTGATGGCCACACGCTGCTGCTCGATTCCGGCGGCCACGCCACCAACCCCTTTCTGATGCGCGGCCTTGCCTTCGACTACCTGACCAGCTTCGCGCCCGTGACACTGCTCGCGACACTGCCCTTGGTGCTGGTCGTGCGTGCCGAATCAGGCATCACCACGCTGCCCGAACTGCTCGACCGCGCACGCCGCGAACCTGCCACCTATGGCAGTGTGGGTGTGGCCTCGCGCACGCATCTGGCGGGCGCGCTGCTGCTGCGCCGCGCTGGCATCGCCGGCACGCATGTTCCCTATCGTGGTGGTGCGGACCAGATCACCGCGCAACTGCGTGGCGAAACGCTGTTCGGTTTTTCGTCTGTCGCGCTGACATCGGCACTGATCCGCGAAGGCCGCCTGCGCGCGCTCGCCGTCAGCGCGCCCAACCCGGTCGCGCAATTGCCGGGCGCCGCACCGGTCGCGGCCCAGGGCTTCGCTGGTTTCTCGATGATGGACTGGCTCGCGCTGCACGTGCCCGCCGCGACCCCCGCACCCACCATCGCCGCGCTTTCCGATGCCGCGCGCGCAGCCATGGCGGATGCGTCCATCCAGCCGCGCCTGGCTGAACTTGGCCTGCTGCCCGCGGCGCATGGCCCGGTCGCCTTCGCGCAATTCCTGGCCGAGGAACGTGCTGTGATGCGTGACCTGATCGCGGCCGAAAACATCCGCCTGGATTGAAGCCGGCGCTTCGCAGCGGTGCTGCCAGCGGATAATGTGGGCGCCTCTACCGGAGCCTCACCATGCCCATCTTGCCCCGCCGCGCCGCCCTCGCGCTGCCAGCTATCATCGCGGCACCCGCCGCCGCGCAATGGGCGCCTGCGCGCCCTGTGCGCATCGTGGTCGCCTGGCCGGCCGGTGGGTCAGCGGATGCCTCCATCCGCCTGGTCGCGCCACACATGCAGAACGTCCTGGGCCAGCCGGTGGTGATCGAAAACCGCGGTGGCGCATCGGGTTCCATCGGTGCCGGCGTCGCGGCGCAAGCAGCACCTGATGGCTACACCTTCCTGTTCGATGCCGCCGGCCAGGTTAGTAATCCGCTGCTGATGCGTGGCCTCGCCTTCGACTATGCGCGCGCCTTCACGCCGACCTTGCTGGTGGCACTTCTGCCCAATGTGCTGACGGTGCGCGCCGATGCGCCGGTGCGCGATGTCGCGGGCCTCATCGCGCATCTGCGCGCGAACCCCGGCACGCCCTATGCAAGCACCGGCATCGGGCTGATGTCGCATCTGGCCGCCATCATGTTCACCGGGCGCGAGCGGCTGAATGTCACGCACGTGCCCTATCGCGCCTCGGCGCAGTCCATCCCGGCGCTGCTCGCGGGCGAGACGTTTTTTACCTTCAACACGACGCCCCTGGTGATGCCGCTGATCCGCGACGGACGCCTGCGCGCATTGGCCGTCGCAACCCCGCGCCGCATCCCCGCACTGCCCGATACACCGACCATGCTGGAGCTTGGCTATGACGGCTTCTCGATGAACGAATGGCTCGGCCTCTTCGCGCCCACCGGCAC
>JAAFHD010000068.1 GCA_013298245.1 Alphaproteobacteria bacterium | reverse complement strand
GCTGTGGGAACGGGTGGACAACCTGCTGGCGGCGACGGCGGGGACGGCTTGGTAGGTGGCGCTGGGGAGGGCGCTGCCCTCCCCAGACCCCTCCCGCCAAGGGCCGGGAGGCCCTTGGAACCCGGGAGTCAAGGCGAAGAAAAGGGAGGGGCGTCGGGCGCGCGTGGGCCATGCCGCGCTTTGTGATGCCCCTCCCTTTTCTTCGCCTGGAGTCTCATTGGATCGCAGGGCGGCGCGGCATTGACGGGATGGGGCTTGGAGCGGACCGTCGCTCCTCCCAGCGAACCTCCAGCGCACGGCTGCGCTGATGGCCGTGTCGCTGCGCGAAGTGCTTGACCGGCACGACCTGGCGCCGCGCAAGGCGCTCGGGCAGCACTTCCTGCTGGACATGGCGTTGTGCGCACGCATTGCGGCAGTGGGGCCAGGCCCGGGCGGGCTGACGCGCGCGTTGCTGGATACCGGCCTCGCCACGCTGACAGCGTGTGAGCTGGACCGCCGCGCGATCGCGGCGCTGGCGGAGATTGAAGACCCGCGGCTGACGGTGTTGAACCAGGATGCGTTGGGGTTTGATGGCACCGCGTTGCCGGCGCCCCGCCAGGTGGTGGCGAACCTGCCCTATAATGTGGGCACGCCGCTACTGATCGGCTGGCTGCGGCAGGGCACGGCGTGGGAAAAACTGACGCTGATGTTCCAGCAGGAAGTGGCGGAACGCATCGTCGCGGCGCCGGATTCGGAACACTACGGAAGGCTCGCGGTGCTGTCGCAATGGCTGTGCGAATGCCGGGTGGTGATGCATCTGCCGCCGGGTGCGTTTTTTCCGCCGCCGCGTGTGTATTCGGCGGTGGTGCAGTTGGTGCCGCGCGCGGCGCAACCGCCCGCGCCGCTGTTGGCGACGATGGAAAAGTTGACCGCGGCCGCCTTCGGGCAACGGCGTAAAATGCTGCGCGGAAGCCTGAAGTCGCTGGGTGGGGCGGATGCCTTGCTGGATGCCGCCGGCATCAGTGGCGAACGGCGCGCCGAGACGCTGAGCATTGCTGAATTCGACCGCCTGGCCCGCACCCTTTTGGAGCGCCCCGCATGAGCATCACCGACGCCATCGCGCAACATTTGCCGGAATACACGGCATGGCGGCGCGATTTCCACGCGCACCCCGAAGTTGCGTTTGAGGAAACGCGCACCGCTGGGTTGGTCGCGGAACGCCTGGAAGCGATGGGCATCGAGGTGCATCGCGGCATTGGCGGCACCGGCGTGGTGGGTGTGATTCGCGGCGCGCGCGGGGGCAACACGCCGCGCACCGTGGGCCTGCGCGCCGATATGGACGCGCTGCCGATGCAGGAGGCGAATGCGTTTGCCCATGCCAGTGCGAGCCCGGGCCGCATGCATGCCTGCGGGCATGACGGGCACACCACCATGCTGCTGGCGGCCGCGCGGCATCTGGCGGAAAATCGCGACTTCGAAGGCAGTGTGCATCTGTTCTTCCAACCCGCGGAGGAAGTCGGCGGCGGTGGGCCGGCGATGATTCGTGACGGCGCGCTGACGCGTTTTCCGTGTGATGCGATCTACGCGCTGCACAACAAGCCTGGCCTGCCGGTCGGGCAATACGCGCTGCGGCCGGGGCCGATGCTGGCGGGTGTGACCTTCTGGGATATCGCGATCCAGGGGCGCGGCGGGCATGCGGCGCGGCCGGAAGTCACGCAGGACCCGGTGGTGGCGGGTGCGGCGTTGATCTCCGCGCTGCAAAGCGTGGTGGCGCGCAATGTGTCGCCGCATGCGCGCGCGGTGTTGAGCGTGACGGGCATGGAGACGGGGCGCGCATACAACGTGATCCCGGACCAGGTGCGGTTGTTCGGCACCGTGCGCACCTTTGATGTGGCGGTGACCGACCTGATCCGCGCGCGCATGGGCGCGCTGGCGGAAAGTGTGGCTGCCGGCTTTGGCTGCCGCGCGGCGCTTGATTTTCGCGTGCTGACGCCGCCCTTGGTGAACAGTGCTGACCATGCGGCGCGCTTCGGCGATGCGGTGGCGGCGTTGGTGGGCGAAGCGGCGCTGGACCGCGCGCAGGAAGCCAGCATGGGCGGCGAGGATTTCGCCTATTTCCTGCAGGCGGTGCCGGGCGCCTTCATCAATATCGGCAATGGCGAAGGTGCTGATTTGCACCACCCGAAATACGACTTCAATGACGCCGCCATCCCGCATGGCGCGGCGGCGCTGGTCGCGGTGGCGTTGCGGGAATTGTCGGCGGGGTGATTCAGGGTTTCTTCAGGAAGCGCCTGCTACACAGGGTGTGACGGCGCACCGCGCCTGCACATCGCCAGGACGGCGCAGGGAGTACCTTGCCATGTCGTCCACCATGGGCGTTTCTTCGTATCGCAACCCGCCGGAATGGCACGCCATCCCGGAGGATTTGCAGGTTGTTCTGGCGCGCGAAGCCATGCGTCGCGCGGCCGCCACGCTGGCTGAACAGGCGGAATTGCTGTCGCTTGAGATGGAGGAGGGCACGCTGTCGGACCGCGGCGGGCCGGATGCGCTGCGGCTGTTCGCGGCCATCATCCGCACCACCAGCCAGGATTCGATGGGGCCGGTGGGCCACGCCTGATCAGGTGAAGACGCTGCCCCAGCCGCGCACGCGTGTGGCGTCCACGCCGGCCGCCAGCAGCGCGCCGTGCAGGGCGGTGGCGATGGTGTCCAGGATGGGGATGCCGGTTTCGGCCTCGACCTGGGCGGCGGGGCGCGGGCCGCGCAGGCCGGTGGAGATGACGGCGATCGCGTCCAGGCCAGGCGTGCGCGCGATATGGCGCAGCGCGTCGGCCACGGCGGATTCGGGGATGCGGTTGAAGCTGTAATTGCCGGGGTCGTTGAAGTGGTGTTCGGCGATGGTGGTGATGCCCTCGGCGGCCAGCACGCGGATGGTGGCGTCCTGCACGTCGTGCAGGAAGGGTGTCACCAGGCCGATGCGTTTCGCGCCGCGCGCATGCAGCAGGCGCAAAAGGGACAGCATGGCGGTGTCGGATGCGGGGCCGAGCGCTTCGACCAGTGCGCGGTCATGCGCGATGTCTGTGTAGCAGGCGGCGGTGGCGTTGAGGCAGACGCTGTGCATATGCGCGTCGCGCAGCATGGATGCGGCTTCGAGAATCGGGGCGAGTTGGAATTGCGCCAATGCTTCAGGGCTTTGGTCCAGGCGGGTGACGCGGAAGCGCGCGATGTGCAGCGTGACATCGGGCAGGCCGCGCAGCATTTCGGTGGTCAGCGGTTCGGCGACGGAATTGGAGCTGGGGACCAGCATGCCGATGCGGCGGACGAGGGTGGTGGCGTCGATCATGCGCGCAGCAATCTGCGGGCGCGTTCGACAACGGGGAGGTCGATCATCTGGCCTTCGAATTCGACGGCGCCGAGGCCCTGTGCGAGTGCGGCGTCGAAGGCCGCGACCATGCGTTGCGCGCGGGCGATGTCTGCGGCGGAGGCGCCGTATTCCTCGTTGATGATCGCGACCTGCGAGGGGTGCACGCAGGACGCACAGGCGAAGCCTAGCGCGCGCGAACGGCGTAGCATCGCGCGGTAACCATCCAGGTCGGATAGGCCGGCGACGGTGCCGATGAAACCCATGGGCAGCACGCCCGCGGCGCGTGCGGCCAGCAGGCCCATGCGCTTGGGCAGGTCCAGCGTGTCGGGCGTGGCTTCGCCGCCGAGGTCGGTGGCCAGGTCCTCGCCGCCGACGCCCAGGCCGATGATGCGTGGGTGGGCGCGCGCGATGGATTCGGCGCGCAGCACGGCGGCGGCGTCTTCGACCAGCACGATCATGCCGGTGGTGCCCGGCGCCATGCCGCGCGCGGCTTCGGCATCGGCGATGAGTTCGGCCAGGATTTGCACGTGGTCGGCGCCGATGATCTTGGTGCAGATCAGCGCGCGCACGCCGGGCTGCACGGCGGCGGCGATGTCCTGGACGGCCATCTGCATGGGGCGGTTGATGCGCACGGTAACGTCGGCGCCACCCCGCGCAACGGCCGGCACGGCGGCCGCCAAAGCCGCGCGGGCGGCGGGTTTTTCGGCGGGCGCGATGCTGTCTTCAAGGTCCAGGATGATCGCGTCCGCGCCGCGTTCATGCGCGCGCGCGACGAATTTCTCCCGCGCGGCGGGCACGTAGAGCAGGCTGCGCCAGGCGGGCAACATCACGTGCGCCCGCGGGCCAGCGGGCGGCCGCCTTCGCGCGCGAAGCAGAAGCGCATGCCGCGCTCGGCGGTGAACTGGATGCGGCCTTGTTCATAGGCGCAGCCGGGCACGGATGCCCAAGCGCCGCGCCGCCCTGGACCATCCGCGCCGACGCGCCGCAGCACCGCCGTGTTGTCGGGCGCCATGGTCAGCGTGAAGCGGCGCGGGCCGATCTGGATGTTGTTGATCGTGCCGCCAAAGGGCTGGATCAGCGGCGGCGCCAGGCTGAGTGGCGCGGGCGCGGCGGGGGGTGTGGTGGCCGGCGTCTCAGCGCAAGCGGCCAGCGCCAGCAGGATGGGAAATGCACGCTTCACTTGGCCGGGTGTTCCTTGATCCAGTGATGCGCGATGTCGCGCCGCGCGGCCACCCACACATCCTTCATGCCGCGCACGCGTTCCAGCACGCGCTTCAACCCGATCGCGCGCGCGGGGTGGCCGATGATGCGGTTGTGCAGGCCGATGTTCAGCATGCGGCTGCCGGGTTCGGACAGGCACATTTCGATCGCGCCCATGATGTATTCCTCGAACTCCGTGCCGGTGTGCATGCCGTTGCGCGGGAAGCGCACATCGTTGTTCACCAGCGTGTACGGGATCACCAGATGCGGGCGGCCGTGTTCGTAATTCCAGTACGGGATTTCGTCGTCATAGGCGTCGCTGTCGTAGAGGTAGCCGAGCTCCATCAGCAGTTTGCGCGTGTTCATGCTGGGGGCGTAGCGCGTGTACCAACCCAGCGGTTTTTGGCCGCAGGTTTCCTCGATGGTGCGCGTGGCCTTGATCAGCACTTCGCGTTCCTGTTCCAGCGTCATTTCCGCATGCGTCACCCATTTATGGCCATGGCCCACCACGTCCCAACCGGCCTCGCGGATGGCGGCGCAGATTTGCGGTGTGCGCGGCAGGGCGGCCGCGGCGGCGTAGATGGTGCAGGGCAATTCCTGTTGGCGGAACAGGCGGTAGAGGCGCCAGAACCCGACGCGGCTGCCGTATTGGAACATGGATTCCGCGCCCAGGTCGCGGCCCGGCACGCTGATGGTGCCGCCCTCCGTCAGGCCGCCTTCGGACATGCCATCGCCATCGGGGACGGAGCGTTCGCCGCCCTCCTCATGGTTGATGACGAAGTTGATCGCGAGCTTGGCGCCGCCGGGCCAGCGGGCATTCGGCGGGTTGCGGCCATAGCCTTCGAAATCGCGGATCATGGGATGGTTCCTTCGGGCAGTGTGGAGACGTATTCGGCGAGCTCGCCGGGGCGCGTGACCCATAGCTTGTCGCGCCGCGCGAGGATGTGGCGCAGCGCCTGGCGCAAGGGCCGCAAGCGATGCGGCTGGCCGAGGATGAAGGGGTGCAGCACCACGCTCATCACCAGCGGGCGGCGGGCGGATTGCAGCAGCATTTCCACGAACTGGTCGATGATCATCTCGGCGAATTCGCGGCCGGTGTGGTGGCGCATGACCATGGCTGGGCTGTCGTTCAATTCGACGCTGTAGGGCACGGAGAGGATGCGCCCCGCGCGCGTGGTCATCCAGAAGGGCTGGTCATCGGCGGGCCAGTCCATGACGTAGGTGAAGCCGGCTTCGCGCAGCAGATCCAAAGTGGTGGCGGATTGCGCGATATAGGGGCCGAGCCAGCCGCGCGGCGGCGTGCCGGCGTGGTGCGCCAGGCGGTCGCGGCTCTCTTCAATCAGGCGGCGTTCATCGTCTTCCCACAGCACGTCCTGGCGTTCGGAATTGGTGCGGCCGTGGCCCACGAATTCATCGCCGCGGGCGCGCAAGGCGGGCGCGATTTCGGGGCAGGCATCCAGCACGGCGGCGTTGCAGTTATGCGCGGAGGGCAGTGCCAGTTCGTCCAGCAGGTCCAGCAGGTTCCACAGGCCCACACGGTTGCCGTAGTCGCGCCAGGCATAGGCGCGCTGGTTCTGCACGCCGGCCGGGCCGGTGACGTCGCTGCCCAGGCCTTGGCGGTAGGCGAAGTGCTCGATGTTGTTGACGACCGTCAGTGCCAGGCGCGTGCCGTTGGGCCAGGTGTAGGTGGGGCGATCGGGGATGGCGCTGTGGGTGTAGCGGTTGTGCGCGGGCAGCTTCATGGGCGTGAGGGTGGCATGTCCGTCACGACGCGCAAGCGCTGCTAATCCAACCGCACATTCGCCGCGCGCACCACCGGCCCCCAGCGGTCCCATTCTTCCCGCACAAACGCATCGGTCCGCGCGGGGTCCATGTAGATCGGCTCGCTGCCCAGGTCGCGCAGGCGGGTGCGGATATTGGGCAGGTCCATGATTTCACGCATCGCCACGCTCAGCGTGTCGATGATGGCGCGCGAGGTGCCGCGCGGGAAAAAGGCGCCGGTCCAGGAGCGCACGGAATAATCCGGCACGCCGCCTTCCTGGATGGTCGGCAGATCGGGGCGCAGCGCCACGCGCTCCGCGGTGCCGACGGCCAGCATGCGGATGCGCCCGCCATCGGCCGGCGGGATCAGCGTGGGCAGGTTCATCACCGCCATCGGGATGGTGCCGGAGATCAGGTCCGCCAGCGCCGGGCCACCGCCGCGATAGGGCACATGCGTCATGTCCAGGCCCGTGCGCATGCGGAACAGCTCGCCCGCCAGGTGGTTGGAGGAGCCGACGCCGGAAGACCCGAAGGACACGCCATTCCGCTGCGCGCGAATCCAGGCGATCAGTTCGGGCACCGTGCGCGCGGGCACGTTCGGGTGCACGGCCAGGACGTTGGGCACATCCACCAGCATCGCCACGCCGTGGAAGGCCTCGCGCACATCGTAATCCATGTGGCCGGCGACCAGCGGGTGGAAGACGTGGTTCGAGGCCGAGGAGATGAACAGCGTCAGC
Source organism: Alphaproteobacteria bacterium (assembly GCA_013298245.1). GTDB lineage: Bacteria > Pseudomonadota > Alphaproteobacteria > Acetobacterales > Acetobacteraceae > Rhodovarius. The sequence continues at coordinate 5,043 of JAAFHD010000068.1, read as the reverse complement.
CCATCCGGCCGCGCGCGCTGGGCCAGGCCCATGCCGACGGAACCGCCGCCGCCGGGGCGGTTTTCCACCACGAAGGGCTGGCCGAAACGCGCCTCCAGCGCGGGGGAAAACAGCCGCGCCAGCACGTCGTTGGAACCACCTGGCGCCCAGGGGACGATCACGGTGACGGGGCGAGAGGGCCAGCCCTCCTGCGCGGCGGCGGGCAGGATGATTGCGGGCGTTGCCAGCAAGGTTCGGCGCAGCATGGTGTTTTCCCGGGCAGGTTTGCGCGGCCCTTTACGCCCAAAGCGCACAACCACGCCAGTCCGGGTTTGGCAGCGCGCCTCAGGGCGGCTATGTGCAGTGCGAGAGTGTTGGAGATTGGACGGATGCGCACTGCCAGTGCCGGGATGCTGTCGGGGGCGATGTTGCTGCTGGCCGGGTGCGGCGGCGGCACCAGCGGCGTGGTCGCGATCGGGCCGGACATGTTCGCGATTGAAACCCGCGGGCGTGTGCTGTCCACGGCCGTGGAACGCGGGCTGACGGAGGCCACCAGCTTCTGCGTGGCGCAAGGCCGCCAGACGGAATTGCTGGGCACGCGCATCAACCCGGACAATTACCAGGTGGCGTTCCGCTGCGCGGGTGCGAGCACGACGCTGGTGCCAGGTTCCGCGCCGATCGGGCGGGTGCCGATGGCGACGCGGCCCTCAGCGCTGGGGCCGGTGCCGTTGAGTGGTGTGGGGCCTGTTGGCGGGCCGGTGATCACGGGCCAGGCCTTCGCGGCGCCGCCGCCACGGCCGCCGGAATTCGCGTTGGGCACGGTGGGGTCTGTGCCGGTGCAGCCGGCGCCGATTGCGGGCAATCCGTTTGGTGCGACGGCGCCCGCGCCGCGATTCGTGGCGCCAGTGGTGGCGCCGGTTGTGCAGGCGGCACCTGTTGCGGCATCCGTGCCGGCGGTGGGGTTGCAGCCGTTGCAGAGCCCGTTGGGGAGCGTGGTTGGGCCGGGGTCAGGCGCAGCCTTTGCGGCACCGCCGCCGCCGCCGCAAAGCTTTGATGCGCCGCGCTTCGCGGAGCCGCCGCGTGGGCGTGCGGCGCCTGTGCCGGCGGCGCCATTGCCGGCGCCGGCCGTGGATACCTTGCAGCCGCTGCAAAGCCCGCTGGCGTCACCTGCTGCGGCGCTGCCTGTGCCGGCCGCGGCGCCCGGACCCGCGCCGGTCTTCCAGGCGTTGCCGCCGGCGGGCGGTGCCCTGCCGCAGGCGCGCAGCGCGTTGCAGCCGGTGGCCGCGCCGCGGTAGGGCCTGATCGCATCAGGCTGCTTCAGGCTGATGCGTGAAGCAGCCCCTCGTTGTCTGCGTTATTTCGCCTCGTCCAATGCGTCGAGGACGTGGAGCGAATAGGTCAGCGCCGCGCCGGCATTCAGCGCGATGGCGACGCCCAGTGCTTCGGCCACTTCTTCCTTGCTCCGATCTTCGATGCCGGACATGCGTGGATTCCTTCCATGAAAAAGGGCGCCAGGTTGCCCCGGCGCCTCAATGTCTGAGGGGCTGATTCACGCGCCAGGCCAAGGCCTGACACGATCAGACCCTGGCGGTTTTGCGGTGATCAACCCGCCGCTTCGGGTGCCTTTTCCGAATCACCCTCATCGCCATCGCTCTCCGGCTTCGGCAATGCTGCGACTGGCGTTTCAACAACCTCGAAGGTCATCGCGCCATCCTTCAGCCCGACCTTCACCGCGCCACCCTTCACCAGCTTGCCGAACAGAAGTTCCTCGGCCAGCGGCTTCTTGATGTGCTCCTGGATCACCCGGCCCAGCGGCCGCGCGCCATAGAGCGGGTCATACCCACGCTCCGCCAGCCATTCCTTTGCGGCAGACGAAAGTTCAATCGTGACATTCCGATCCGCCAGCTGCGCCTCCAGCTGCATCACGAATTTCTCGACCACCTGCGCCACCACTTCCGGCGCCAGATTGGCGAAGGGGATGATCGCATCCAGCCGGTTGCGGAATTCCGGCGTGAACATGCGCTTCACCGCATCCTGGTCCTCACCGCTCCGGGCTTCGCGCCCGAAGCCCAGTGCGGGCTTGGCCATGTCGGCGGCACCAGCATTGGTCGTCATGATCAGGATGACGTTGCGGAAATCGACGGTCTTGCCGTTGTGGTCCGTCAGCTTCCCGTGGTCCATCACCTGCAGCAGGATCGAGAACAGATCCGGATGCGCCTTCTCGATCTCGTCGAGCAGCAGCACGCAATGCGGATGCTGGTCCACGCCATCCGTCAGCAACCCGCCCTGATCAAAACCCACATAACCAGGCGGCGCGCCAATCAACCGCGACACGCTGTGGCGTTCCATATACTCCGACATGTCGAAGCGCAGGATTTCGATGCCCAGCGTTTTCGCGAGTTGCCGCGCGGCTTCGGTCTTGCCCACGCCGGTCGGCCCGGTGAACAGGTAGTTGCCGATCGGCTTTTCCGGATCGCGCAGGCCGGCGCGCGAGAGCTTGATCGCACTCGCCAACGCAATCAGCGCCTGGTCCTGGCCGAACACCATGGAGCGCAGATCGCGTTCCAGATTGCGCAGCTGTTCCTTGTCATCCGTGCTGACGGATTTGGGTGGGATGCGCGCGATCTTCGCGACGATCTCCTCCACATCCTTCAGCGTGACGGTTTTGCGGCGCTTGTTTTCCGGCAGCAGCATGCGCGATGCGCCGACCTCATCGATCACGTCGATCGCCTTGTCCGGCAGCTTGCGGTCATGGATGTACTTCGCAGAAAGCTCCACCGCGGCGCGGATCGCCTCGGGCGTGTAGCGCACCTTGTGGTGCTTCTCGTAGTTGGTCTTCAGCCCCTGAAGGATTTTGACGGTGTCCTCGATATTGGGCTCGTTCACATCGATCTTCTGGAAGCGCCGCACCAGCGCGCGGTCCTTCTCGAAGTGCTGGCGATATTCCTTGTAGGTGGTGCTGCCGATGCAGCGCAGCGAGCCTTGGGCCAGCGCCGGCTTCAGCAGGTTCGACGCATCCATGGCACCACCGGACGTCGCGCCGGCACCAATCACGGTATGGATTTCGTCGATGAACAGGATGCCGCCGGGGTGGTTTTCCAGCTCGGACACCACCGCCTTCAGCCGTTCCTCGAAGTCGCCGCGATAGCGCGTGCCGGCCAGCAGCGAACCCATGTCCAACGAGAAAATCGTGCACTTCACCAGCACTTCGGGCACGTCGCCCTCGATGATGCGCTTCGCCAGGCCTTCGGCAATCGCGGTCTTGCCGACGCCGGGGTCACCCACATAGAGCGGGTTGTTCTTGGTGCGCCGGCACAGGATCTGGATGGTGCGCTCGATCTCCTGGTCGCGCCCGATCAGCGGGTCGATCTTCCCTTGCTGCGCCTTCTTGTTCAGGTTCACGCAATAGGTGGACAGCGCATCCTGGCCCGGCTTCTGGCCGGAACTGCGCGGCTTTTCCTCGCGCTCCGGCTGCTCGCCTTCTTCGTTGCGCTGGTTGGTCGGCGCGCCTTGCACATTGCGCGGCACCGAACGACCAGGCGCCTTGGCGATGCCATGGCTGATGAAATTCACCGCATCCAACCGCGTCATGTCCTGCAACTGCAGGAAATACACCGCGTGCGATTCGCGTTCGCTGAACAGCGCGACCAGCACATTGGCGCCAGTCACTTCATCGCGCCCGGATGACTGCACATGGATGGCCGCGCGCTGCACCACGCGCTGGAAACCCGCGGTGGGCTTGGGGTCGCCCGCGCGTTCGGTGACCAGGCCTGCCAGGTCCTTGTCCAGGAACTCCGTCAGGTCGCGCTTCAGTTTGTCCACGTCCACGCCACAGGCCTTCAGCACCGTGGTCGCGTCCGCATCATCGGACAATGCCAGCAGCAGATGTTCCAGGGTGGCGTATTCGTGCCGGCGTTCATTGGCCAGCCCGAGCGCCCTATGGAGCGTCTGTTCCAGATTCCTCGACAGCATCGGCAACGCTCCTTTCCTGGGCCGATTCGCGGCCCCAGGTTTCGCTTACATGGTGCGCCCCTGGTGCCCTGTCAGCCACTTGAAATGCGTCACCAAAGGTTACTCTTTCTCAATCGTGCATTGCAGCGGATGCTGGTTCTGGCGCGCCAGATCCATCACCTGCGTGACCTTGGTTTCCGCCACTTCATAGGTGAAGACGCCACAGACGCCGACGCCGCGGCGATGCACGTGCAGCATGATGCGGTTCGCTTCATCACGGTTCTTCTGGAAAAACCTTTCCAGGACGTGCACGACGAATTCCATCGGCGTGTAGTCGTCATTCAGCATCAGCACCTTGTACATCGCCGGCTTCTTGGTCTTGGTGCGCGGCTTCGCGACAACGGTGGTGCCGGGCCCGCCGGACCCGCCATTGCCGCCATTCTGGTCCTTGTCGTCGCTCATGCGGGTCATGCCGTTCGGGGTGATCATCTGGCCGCAGCATATCGGGTGCCGGGGCGCTGAGTGAAGGGTATGCCACCGTCCAGATGAACAGGGACATAAAAAAAGCCCGGGTGTCGCCACCCGGGCTTGATTCGGATTACGCCAAAATCAGGCGGCGATCGGCTTCGCGATCTTTTCCATCGCCAGCGTCATGCGCGCGGAGATCGGCGCCATGCTGGTTTCGGCGAGCTTCATCGAAGCTTCCTGGATCTTGGTCATCTCGGACATGCTCTTTTCCATCGCCGCGCGGGCATAGGCGGACTGCGCGTCGGTGATGTCCTTCAGCGACTTCGCGGTGGAGATCGCCTTCGCGCTCTCGATCGCATGGTCGGAGAAGCCCTGGAACGTCGCCGCAACGTGACGGCCGAGGTCCTGCATGCCCGTGAAGTACAGCTGCGCGGACTTGGTAAAGGCTTCGACGTTGCCACGGCCGAATTCGGCGGCTTCTTCAGCGGCCTTCATCATGTCGGCGGCGGTCTTCTGGGCGGTTTCCATCGACTTCTCGACGGCGGCCTTGGCTTGCGCGGTCGTGTCGGCCATCACCTTCTGGGCCTGGGCGGTGCCGTTGGCGGCGGCTTCGCTCATCAGCTTGGTGACGTCGGCGGCGGCGAC
>JAAFHD010000067.1:9144-12156 GCA_013298245.1 Alphaproteobacteria bacterium | reverse complement strand
CCGTTCGGACTGTCGGGGTTCGTCGGGTTGCTGGCGCCGGCGCGCGTGCCAGCGCCGGTTTTGGCGCGGCTGTCGGAGAGCTTCGCCGCCACCATGCAGCGCGCCGACGTGCTGCGCCGCCTGACGGAGATGGATGTCATTCCCGCCTATCTGGACCCCGCGGATTTCGCCGCCGACATCGCGCGCGTGCTGGCCGAATGGCAGGAGCTGACAACGGCGATGAACCTGGTGGTGGAGTAACAGCGGACACCAGGCACAACGACACTGGCGGCAAAGCCGCCGCGCCGCCCATCAGGCATGGCAACGCGCGATGCCAGATGCGCGGCGAAAGCCCCGGACGCGGAGCGGCCGCCCGGCGCTTGAGGGCATGACATCAGTCGGGACGGATATTGTTGGCCCGCACCACGCCGCCCCAGGTTTCAATCTGCCGGTCGAGGAAGACGCGCAGGCCCTCGGGGTCGGACAGCGCCAGGCGTGCCTGTTGGGTGTCTTCCATTTGCCGGCGCACGCGGTCTTCGTTGAGCGTTTCGCGCAGTGCTGCGTTCATGCGCGTGACCTGCGCGGCGGCCGTGCCGTGAGGGGCGAAGACGCCCCACCAGGCTTCCGCCTGCAGGCCGGAAAAACCGCTTTCCTCGGCGGTCGCGATCTGCGCCAGCGCGGGCAGGCGGGTGGGGCCGAATTGCGCGACGGCGCGCAGCGTGCCGCCGGCGATATGCGGCGCCAGAAGGGCGGCCGAGCCGATCATCATGTCCACATGGCCGGCCACCGTGTCGTTCACCGCAAGCCCGCCGCCGCGATAGGCGACATGCGGCATCGACGCACCGATGCGCTGTTGCAGCAGCATCATCGTCAGGTGGCCGATGGTGCCATTGCCGGTGGAGCCGTAGCTGAGCGCATCGCGCCGCGCGCGGGCGGCGGCGACGAGTTCGGTCAGGTTGCGGAAGGGGCGGTCGGGACGCGTCGCGATGACGTATGGCGCGCCGCCGATCAGCATGACCGGGTCGAGATCACGCGTGAGGTTGAAGGAGAGGTTGGGCAGCAGCGCGGGCAGGGTCGCGTGGCTGTCGAAGGTGAGGAGCCAGGTCTGGCCATCGGGTGCCGCGCGGGCGACGGCTTCGGTGCCGAGCGCGCCGGCGGCGCCGGGGCGGTTGTCGACCACGACGGGCGCGGCCAGGCGCTGCGTCAGGCCGGGGGAGACCAGGCGCGCGACGGCATCGGTGGAACCGCCAGGCGCGAAGGGGACGATGATGCGGATGGAGGCGCCTTGCGCGTGCACGACGGGTGCTGCCAGCGTCAGCGCCAGGGTGGCGCGGCGGGTGATGGGCATGGTGTTCCTCCGGTTGCGGGCAATCTGGCGCAGGCGGGGCGGGGACGCCAGACTGCGTGCATGCACGACCTGATCCGCCTGACTGCCACCGAAGCCAACCGCGCGCTGGCGCGACGCGAGGTATCACCGCTGGAACTGGTGGACGCCGCCGCCGCGCGCATCGCGGAAACCGACACGGCGGTGAACGCCCTGCCCACCCTGTGCCTGGACCGCGCCCGCGACCACGCGCGCCGGCTGATGCGCGGCGAGGGACGCGAGTTGGAAAATGCCCCCGGCTGGCTGGGCGGCCTGCCCGTGTCCATCAAGGACCTGACCGATGTGGCGGGCGTGTGCACCACCTATGGCTCGCCCTTGTTTCGCGACCATGTGCCGACAGCGTCGCACCCCATCGTCGCGCGCATCGAAGCCCATGGCGGCATCGTCATCGGCAAGTCCAACACGCCGGAATTCGGCGCCGGCGGCTCCACCTTCAACGAGGTGTTCGGGCGCACGCGCAACCCGTGGAACACGTCTCTCACCTGCGGTGGCAGCACCGGCGGTGGTGCGGTGTCGGTCGCCACCGGCCAGGCCTGGCTGGCGCAGGGCACCGACCATGCCGGCAGCCTGCGCCGGCCGGGCACATACTGTTCCGTGGTGGGGCTGCGGCCATCGGTCGGGCGCGTCACGCGGGGTGCGCCGAACAACCTGCATTCGCCGCTGTCAGTGCAGGGCCCGATGGCGCGCAACATCCCCGACCTGGCGCTGTTCCTGGACGCGATGGCCGGCTGGTGCCCGCATGACCCACTGACCTATGACGCGCCCGCGACACCCTATGCCGATGCGGTCGCGCAGGCGCGACCACCCGCGCGCGTGGGCTTCACGCTGGACTACAACGGCGCCGTGCCGGTGGACCGCGAAACGCGCGCGATCTGCGAAGCCGCGATCCGGCGCCTGGTGGCACTGGGCTGCGAAGTGGAAGAGATGTCGCCCGATCTCGGCACCCTGCCCGAAGCCATGCTGGTGCTGCGCAGCCAGCACTTCGTCGTGGACCGCGAAATCCAGCTGCGCGAGCAGCGCGAACACCTGAAACCCGACATCATCTGGAACACCGAACGCGGCCTAGCCGCCACGCCCAGCCAGCTCGCCTGGGCGGAGCGCGAGCGCGCCGCTTTCCATCGCCGCGTCACCGCGATCTTCGCGCGCTGCGATGTGTTCATCACCCCCAGCGCGCCCACACCCGCCTTCGATGTGATGCTGCGCGCGCCGGAATCCATCGCTGGCCGGAAGCTGGAAAACTACATGGGCGGCTCGATGCTGAACGCCGCGATGACGATGGCCGCCTGCCCGTCCGTCGCCCTGCCCTGCGGCTTCGACCAGTATGGGCGCCCGGTGGGTTTGCAGGTCTCCGCGCCGCCACGTCGTGACGACCGCGCGCTGGCCGCGGCGGCGGTGTTCGAAACCGTATTTGCCCTGGACAAGCTGCTGCCCATCACCCCGCGCGACGGCACCGTGCCGCCGCCCGAGGCGCCATAGTCAGGACGGCAGATTGCCGCCGAACAAGGTGCGGTGCATCAGGCGATAGACGTCGATGTTGTCCACCGTGCCGGCCTCAGCGATCAGCCCCGCATTCATGCCCACGCCGCGCAGCAGGATACCGCCCGACACATCGGTCAGCGTCGACCAGGCGATGGCAAACGGATGGCGCA
>JAAFHD010000067.1:0-9134 GCA_013298245.1 Alphaproteobacteria bacterium | reverse complement strand
ATCAGGCGCCGACATCCAGGCCTGCGTCGCCGTGCCGCGCTGGCCGTCCAGCGGTGCGCCATTGCGGTCGCGCTCGGGCAGGTTCACGCCTTCGCGGATGGCCTGCTGCTGCGCGCCAGGGCCGATCACCTGCATGCCGCCCGCGTCACTGTCGCAGCAGGTCAGCATGAGCGTGTTCGGGTTGGCGTCGACGAAGCGGCGATACACGCCGATCGCAGCATCCGCGCGCACGCCGGCTTCCATGCTGCCGGGCGCGTTGTTGACGTTGCCGAAATTGTCGGTGCCCTCTTCCTCCGCGACCAGCAGAAAGCCCTGCGGGGCGCGGGCGAGGAAGCGCAGCGCGTAGTCCGACATTTCCGCAATCGTCGGCGCACTGGCGACGTAATGCGACAGGTTGTTCTGCGCGAGCGTTTCCTCGTTCTGGTCGTTGAAGGTGTGGTCATGGGCGAAGATGCCCCAGACGCGCGTGGCATCGGCGGGAAGTGCTGCCAGTTCCTCACGCGTGTAGACGATGCGATAGCCCGCGGTGGTCAGCGCTTCGATCAGGTTCAGACCATCCTCGCGCGCGCCTTCGCCGAAGCGGCCCTGGGTGCCGCGCGGCAGGTACCAGCGCTCGCCGCCCGCCAGGTGCAGCTGCACGCCAGAGGTGGCGACCAGGCGGGTGATTTCCGCCAGCGAATTGCGGCGTTCCGTGCTGGCGACGAAGGCGGCGGTGCCGGGTTCATAAGCCGCGCCGGTCTGCACCAGGCCGACCCATTTGCCGCGTGCCATCGCCTCGCGCGCAATGGAGCCATCGAAGCCGGACAGCGCGCGGATCGGCGTGCGGCCATCCATGCCGAAGCTGTCGGCGACCACGCGCACACCGAAGGCATGGGTGGTGGCGCCGCCATGCGAGGTGCCGGTCAGCCCGTCCTTCATGTGGCCCAGATAGACGGCGCTGTGCGGCAGGCGGTCCCAGTTGGTGCGGCCGTCGGGGCCGACGGTCAGCATGCGCAAGGCGCCCCAATGGTTCACGCCGAAGCCGTCGGGGTGGAAGAGGATCACGTTTCCGGTGACCGCTGCCGCGGTGGGGCCGGTGATGGCGGCGGGCTGCGCGGTGGCTGGCAGCGCGCTGGCGGTGGCAAGGGCCGTCGAGGCGGCGAAGACTTTGCGACGTTGCATGTTGTTCATCTCCATAGCCGCGATATGGCGCGGGGTGGGCGCCGCGTCCATGGAGTTTCGATGACAGATTTCAGCGCGGGCGCAGTGTTTCCGTGCCGGTCGCCTGCGAACCCAGGATGGTCCAGGTGCCGACCAATTCGCCATTCGGGCGCAGTTCGTACATGCCAAGCCCGGTCTGTTCGCCCAGCTGGAAGACCACGCCCAGCATCAGGCCACTGACCATGCCTGCCCCTTCGATCAGATTGCCCGCAATGTTCCAGGAAATACGGAAGGAGGAGATGCCCACCTGCTGCAATCGCAGCGTGCCGGTGTATTCGGTGCCGTCCGGGTTGCGGCCGACGATGTCGTAATTGCCCGATCGCTGCGCCGCGGCGGGCGATGCGATCAGAAGGGCGAGCAGCAGGATCCGGATGAAGCGCATAGGGGCCTTTTACCCGATCATTTGACCGTGGCCACCCTCAAGGCGTTGGTGGTGCCGGGGATGCCATAAGGGACGCCCGCGGTCACCACGATTTCCTGGCCCGCGCGGGCGAAACCTTCCGCAATCGCGGCGCGGCTGGCGCGGCGGACCATCTCGGTCATCGAGTGGATTTCCTCCACGACCAACGGGTGCACGCCCCAGACGCAGGCCAGGCGGCGCGCGGTGGAGAGCGAGGTGGAGAGGCCAAGGATGGGACAGTCAGGCCGTTCGCGCGCGACGCGCAAGGTGGTGCTGCCGGTCTGCGTGAAGGTGACGATCGCCTCCGCCTCGATGGTGTGCGCGACCTGGCGGGCGGCGGCGGCGATGGCGTCCGCGCTGCTGTGTTCCGGTGCGGGGCGCGCGGCGTCGGTGATGGCGCGCCATTGGCTGTCGCCCTCCACGCGGGAGACGATGCGCGACATGATATCGACCGCTTCCAGCGGGTATTGGCCGGCGGCGGTTTCGGCCGAGAGCATCACGCAATCCGCACCGTCGAATACGGCGGTCGCGACATCGGAGGCTTCTGCGCGCGTCGGGCTGGGGGCGGTGATCATGCTCTCCAGCATCTGGGTTGCGACCACCACGGGTTTGCCGAGCGCGCGGGCGGCACGCACCAGGCGCTTCTGCACCAGCGGCACGTCTTCGGTGGGCAGTTCCACGCCCAGGTCGCCGCGCGCGACCATGACGCAATCGGTCAGCGCCAGGATGGCGTCCAGGTTTTCGACGGCCTGGGGTTTTTCCATCTTGACCATGATCTGCGCGCGGCCGGCGGCGATGGCTTTGGCTTCTTCGACATCCTCGGGGCGCTGCACGAAGGACAGGCCGACATATTCGATGCCGAGTGGGAGGATGAAATCCAGATCCGCGCGGTCCTTCGCCGTCAGCGCGGGGATGGGCAGCGCGACATCGGGCACGTTCACGCCCTTGCGGTCGGACAGCGCGCCGCCGTGCACCACTTCGGTTTCCAGGTGGTCGCCGGCACGGGCGTGCACCACGCGCAGCCGCAGCTTGCCGTCATCCAGCAGCAGCGTGGTGCCGATGCGCGCGGCTTCGATGATTTCGGGGTGCGGCAATTGCACGCGGCGCGCATCGCCGGGGATGGGCGAGAGGTCGAGGCGGAAACGCTGGCCGGCCGCCAGCGTGATGCGCCCGCCTGCGAATTTGCCGACGCGCAGTTTCGGCCCCTGCACATCCGCCAGCACGCCGATGGGGCGTCCGAGTTTTTCTTCCACCACACGGATGTCGCGCAGGCGGGCGGCGTGGTCTTCGTGGCTGCCATGGCTGAAATTCAGCCGGAAGACATCGGCGCCGGCGCGGAAGAGTTTTTCGATCATCTCCGGCGTGGAGCTGGCGGGGCCAAGTGTGGCGATGATCTTGGTGCGCCGGTAACGGCGGAGTGGGATGCGGGCCATGGGTTACTCCCTCGCGACGATCACGGCGCGCAAATCATTGACGTTGGTCAGTGTGGGGCCGGTGCGCAGCAACGTGCCGGCAGCGGCGAAAACATCATAGCTGCGGAAAGCAAGTTGCGCGCCGCGTGCGTCGATGCCGGCGCGCGCGAGCGTGTCGGGGAAGAGGAAAGCGCCGGCGGCATCGCTGCGGCCATCGATGCCGTCGCTGTCGGCGCATAGGGCGAAAATGCCGGGTGCGGCGTTGAGTTCGAGCGCCATGCCGAGCAGGCATTCGGTGTTGCGCCCGCCGCGGCCATCCGTGCCCTTGGGCATGGTGACGGTGGTCTCGCCGCCGGAGAGCAGCACGCGTGGTGCGCCGCGTGATGCCAGCGCGCGGCGGGCGTGGTCGGCGCCGAGTTCGCGCGCTTCGCCCTCCAGCGCGTCGCCGAGGATGAAGGGCGTCAGGCCTTGTGCGCGTGCGGCATCCGCCATGGCGTCGAGCGCCATTTGTGGCGTGGCGATCATGCGGAATTCGGTGCGCGCCAGGCGTGGGTCACCGGGTTTCACGCTTTCTTCCGCGCCGCGTTCCAGATGCGCGCGGGCGGCGGGCGGGAGCTCCATGCGGAAACCCGCCACGTACTCGCGCGCCTGTTCGAAGGTGGTGGCGTCGGGCACGGTCGGGCCGGATGCGATCACCGCCGGATCATCGCCTGGCACATCGGAAATCGCCAGCGTCACGACACGCGCGGGATGCGCCGCGGCCGCCAAGCGCCCACCGGAAAATGCGGAGAGATGCTTGCGGATGCAGTTCATCACGCCGATGGGCGCGCCGCTGCGCAGCAGTTCCTTGTTGACCGCGATCATGTCGTCCAGCGTCAGGCCAGGCGCGGGCAAAGTGGACAGCGAAGACCCACCGCCGGAGATCAGCGCCAGCACCAGGTCATCCGCCGAAAGCCCCCGCACCAGCGCCAGCATTTCAGCGGCGGCCGCCACACCTGGTGCATCTGGTGTCGGGTGGTTCGCCTGGCGCACCGCGATGCGCTGCGTGGGCAGCGCCGCGCCATGCGTCGTGACCACGACGCCCGAGAGCGCGCGATCGGCCCAGGCGTGTTCCACCGCCAGCGCCATCTTCGCCGCAGCCTTGCCGGCGCCCACCACGACGATGCGCCCGCGTGGTGGTTCGGGCAGATGCGCCGCCAGGCATGTCAGCGGGTCAGCGGCCGCCAGCCCGGCATCCCACATGGCACGCAGCGCGGCCTCGGCGCGGGCGGCGTCCCAGGTCAACGCCTGCGCGCCTCGATCGCATCCCAGATGTCGCGTTCCAGGTGCACGCCGTCGAAGCGCGCGAGTTCCTGCAAGCCGGTTGGCGAGGTCACGTTGATTTCCGTCAGGCAGCCGCCGATCACGTCGATGCCGACAAAGATCATCCCGCGTTCGCGCAGCGCGGGGCCGATGGTCGCGCAGATTTCGAGCTCGCGTTCGGTCAACGTGGTGGGTTCGGGGCGGCCGCCGACATGCATGTTGCTGCGCGCTTCACCCGCCGCCGGCACGCGGTTGATGGCACCCTTCGCCACGCCATCCACCAGGATGATGCGCTTGTCGCCCTGGCGCACCGCCGGCAGGTATTGCTGGATCATCAGTGGCTCGCGAGAGCGTTCGGCCCACATCTCCAGCAGCGAATTCATGTTGGGGTCTTCGGGGCGCAGATGGAACACGCCGGCACCGCCATTGCCGAAGAGCGGCTTGATGATGATGTCGCCGTGCTTGGCGCGGAAAGCGGCCACCTGCCTGGGGTCCGCGGTGATCAGCGTGTCAGGCATCAACTGCGGGAAATTCATCACGAACAGCTTTTCCGGCGCGTTGCGCACCTGGGCGGGGTCGTTCACCACCAGTGTCTTCGGGTGGATGTGTTCGAGGATGTGTGTGGCGGTGATGTACCCCATGTCGAAGGGCGGATCCTGGCGCATCAGCACCACATCGACATCGCGCCCGAGGTCCAGTTCCACCGGCGCGCCGAAGGTGAAGTGGTTGCCGAGTTCACGCCGCACGGTGACCGGGTGCGCCAGGCACATCACGCGGCCCGCATGCAGCGCCAGCGTGCGCACGTGGTAGTGCCACAGCGTGTGGCCACGCGCCTGTGCCTCCAGCATCAGCGCAAAGGTGCTGTCGCCGTTGATGTTGATGCTTTCGATGGGGTCCATCTGGACCGCGACGCGCAATGCCATGGGTGTTCCTTGGGGTCAGTTCAGCCGCCCGCGCAATTCCTGCGCGAGGGCGCGCATGCGGGCGGTGGCGGGGTCATCAGGGGCTAGCGAAATCGCGCGGTCCAGCGCCGCCAGCGCGGCACCAATGCGTTCCATCTGCTGGTTGATCATCGCCGCTTCGCGCCACAGCCCGGCATGGTCGGGGGCGATGCGCAGCATGTCCTCGTTGCAGGCCAGCGCGCCGGGCAGGTCGCCGCTGCGCAGGCGGCGCAGCTTGATGTTGTTCTGCAGGCGCAGCAGCACACCCCGCCGCGTCATCGCGGTCAGCATGCCGGGTTTCAGTTCGGCTTTGTCGCCTTCGACGCGCTTGATCAGCGCGCGCAATTCGCGCGCTTCCAGCCGCGCGCCACCGTCGAAGACATCGATCACCACGGGGCCGGATTCACCGCGCAGCGCCAACAGAAAATGGCCGGGGAAATCGACGCCGTAAGCCTCCCAGCCCAGCGCATCGGCGGCGTGGAGCCACAGCACGCCGAGTGCCACGGGCAGCCCGCGCTTGCGTTCCAGAACGCGCAGCAGATTGGCGTTGGACAGGTCGTCATAGGTCTGCCGGTCGCCGCGAAACCCCAGCTGGTGATGCACCAGGTCGGCCAGCACCAGGCGGCGCTGTTCGCCATCACCGGCATCGGCCGCGCGGTTGCCCAGCGCCGCCTGCATCGCGCGCCGCGCGACATCCGACAGCGCATCGCGGCCTGCCGCCCAATCGGCCTCCGGCGCGTCGATGCGTGCGAGTTGCAGCGCCACCGCGCCGATGTCGAATTCGCTGTCCGGCAGGCGGCCCGCGGCGTCGAGCGCGGCGCGGGCTTCGGTCAGTGCGTCGGTGGTCACGCGGGCGTCTTCAGCATGGGGCCGAGCGCGCGGCCGCCCACGACATGCACGTGGAAATGCGGCACTTCCTGTCCGGCGTGGTGGCCCATATTGGCCAGCAGGCGATAGCCACCGGTTTCCAGCGGCGCGCCGACCTGGCCGACGGCGCGGTAGAAATCCGCGATCTCCGCATCGGTGGCGGTCGCGTGGAAATCCGCGGCGGAGACATAGGCGCCCTTCGGGATCACCAGCACATGCGTGGGCGCCAAAGGATTGATGTCGTCGAAGGCCAGCGCATGCGGGGTTTCCAGCACGCGCTTGCACGGAATTTCGCCGCGCAGGATGCGTGCGAAAATATTGTTCGTGTCGTAAGGGGGCAGGCCGTTCACGCTCATGGCGCGAAGCCTATGGCAGCTTCGTGGTCTTCGCCAGCCGCGCGATCACCTTGGGGCGGGCGGCCTTTTCGGCAATGCCGGACATGCCCTCGCGGCGGGTCAGTTCTTCCCAGACTTCGGCGGGCTGGATGCCGGCATCCACCCACACCACTAACAGGTGGTACAGCACATCAGCGCTTTCGCCGACCAGTGCTGTGCGGTTGCCGGCGACGGCTTCGATCACGCATTCCACCGCTTCCTCGCCCAGCTTTTGCGCGACCTTCGCGGTGCCGCGCGCGAGCAGGCGTGCCGAATGCGAATTGATCGTATCCCCCGCCGCGCGGCGCATTTCGATGATGCGCCACAGGCGTTCCAGCACCTCGGGCGTGGCGCCCGTCAGGCTCGGTTCAAACGCCGGCAGCTTCACCTTCGCCACCTTCTTGGTCTTGCGCTTCACCGGCACCGCGGCGGCGATGGCACGCTTGGTCTTTTTCTTTTTGGTGGGCGTCTTGGTCATGCGGCGATGCTCTCGGGCGGGCGGACGGGCCAGCCGGCGGCGGCGAGCGCCGCCTTGGCCTGGTGGATGCGGAAAACCCCGTCATGGAAAACGCTGGCGGCAAGCAGGCCGGTGGCACCCGCGCCAGCACCTTCAACAAAATGTTCCAAGGTGCCGACCCCACCACTGGCCACCAGCGGCAGGCGCACGCGCGCGCGGATTTCGCGCAGCAGTGCAAGATCAAAACCCTGCTTGGTGCCGTCGCGGTCCATCGATGTCACCAACAATTCACCGGCGCCGAGTGCCGCCATGCGTTCCGCCCAGCCCACCGCATCGATGCCGGTTTCACGGCGCCCGCCATGGGTGAAAATCTCCCAGCGGCCAGGGGCCACCTGCTTCGCATCGATCGCCACCACGATGCACTGGCTGCCGAAGGCCTGCGCGGCGCGCGCGACGAATTCGGGTTCGGCCACAGCGGCCGAATTGATGCTGGCCTTGTCCGCACCTGCCAGCAGCAGGCGGCGGACATCATCGACACTGCGCACGCCGCCACCCACCGTCAACGGGATGAACAGCCGCGCGGCGGTGCGAGACACCACATCCAACATGGTATCGCGGTTTTCGTGCGTGGCACCGATATCCAGGAAAGTGACTTCATCCGCGCCCTGCTCGCCATAGGCGGCGGCCTGTTCAACCGGGTCGCCGGCGTCGCGCAGGTTCACGAAGTTCACGCCCTTCACGACGCGGCCTTCCTTCACGTCCAGGCAAGGGATGATGCGCAGCGTCAGCACGGCATGACCTTCACAAAACTGGCGGATTTCCTTCACAAACCGGACAACCGCACCACTTGTTGAGATTACGCGGCACCCGGCTAATATTTGGTGTGCGTTGCGCCGCGAATCGCCCTCCGTCAAGTGTGACAGATTAATGACAGCCCGTCTGCAAGCGACTGCTGAAGGCCCCGACACCGTCATGCTGCGCCCGCGCGCGCTGATGCCGGAAGTGCCGTGCCGCGTCACCTGGCGGCGCAATGCGCGGGCGCGGCGTGTGTCGTTGAAGATCGACCCGCTGGAGGGCTGCGTCATCGTCACGCTGCCGATGCGCGCCAGTGCGAAATCAGGGCTGAATCTGCTGCACGAAAACGCGCAATGGGTGACGCAGCATTTGCGCCGCATCCAGCCGGCGGAAGCGCTGTCGCCAGGTGCCTCGGTGCCGGTGGGCGATGTGCCCCATGAGATCATCCACGCGCCGCAGCAACGCGGCCCGGCGGTGATCGCCGCAGGACAGCTGGTGGTGGGTGGCGCGCTGGAATTCCTGCCGCGCCGCGTGCTGGATGCGCTGCGTGCCGAGGCCGGGCGGCGCTTCCTGGCAAGCGCCACACCGCATGCCGCCGCGCTTGAAGTCCGCCCGCGCGCGATCCGCGTGAAGGACACGCGCACGCGTTGGGGCAGCTGCGCGCCGGATGGCACCCTGGCGTTTTCATGGCGCCTGGTGATGGCACCGGATTGGGTGCTGGACTACGTCGTGGCGCACGAAGTGGCGCATCTGCGAGAGTTGAATCACTCGCCGCGATTCTGGGCGCTGGTGGAACGGCTTACACCGCATCATGATGCGGCGAATGCCTGGCTGAAGCGCGAAGGGCCGCGCCTGTTGCGGGTGGGAAAAGCTACCGACGCGTGAGGTTGCTGGACAGAAGTGCCACGCAGATCAAGCCGGAGATCACCGATAATGTGCGCCCGGTATCCGGCGGGTCGCCAGCAGCCCAGAACCCCAGCGCGCCCAACGCAACACCACCAGCGCCCACCGCCGCGCCGATCATCACGACGCGCCAGAGGTCGTTCATCCGGCCTTCGCCAAAGCGTCGAAGGCTTTGAGGCGCGCGATCAGCGCCGGCATCTCGCGGAGCGGAATCATGTTGGGTCCGTCCGAAGGTGCGGCATCCGGATCGGGGTGGCATTCGATGAACACCGCCGCACAACCCACCGCCACGGCCGCGCGCGCCAGCACCGGCGCGAATTCGCGCTGCCCGCCAGAGGAGGTGCCCTGCCCGCCCGGCTGCTGCACGGAATGCGTGGCGTCGAACACCACCGGGTATCCGCTGCGCGCCATGATCGGCAGGCTGCGCATGTCGGAAACCAGCGTGTTGTAGCCGAAGGACGCGCCGCGTTCGCAAAGCATGAT
>JAAFHD010000066.1 GCA_013298245.1 Alphaproteobacteria bacterium | reverse complement strand
GAGTGGGGGTTTGGGCGTGGGTGGGCAGGAAAGGGGTGGCGAGGAGGAGGAGGAGGGGGCGGCGGGGTGTCATGGGGGGATGTTATCATCGTTCGGTGGCGCCTGTCGTTACGGACTCGCGGCAATGCTAGGGCGGTCGGCTTGTGCCGTGAGCGGACGGTCTGCTTCATGCCCGCGAGCACCCGCCGCCACCCAAGGCCGAAGTGTCGGCATTCTCGTGGTTCTCCTCCTGCTGGCGGCCCGCGGCCAACCTGAGACCGTGAAGGTGTGGGTGGTCGAGGCGTCGATCGGCTGATCTACTCAACGTGGTCACGAACGGGGTCTAGAAAAGAGCTTCGCCCCCATACATTACGACGGTGCACAGTCATTGGGAAAATGCGGCTGGCATGTCAAAAGCACCCGCCGATTGTCCCAGCTTTAACTCACAGCCGGGAGCTGGGCGCGGCCAAAGGAGCAAAGCTCGCGGAGCCGAAGCACGGTCGCATGAACTATGTTGTTCCCTTCCCGTCAAAAACGTCTTATCTATCGTGCACCAAAGCCACTGTGCTGTCTGACCAAAGGGACGTGCACCTGCTGGTCTTCCAGTTTGAAATATGGTGAGTCCATGCGACGCCGTGAAATGCTGACACTGTGCTCGTGCTTCGGTCCCTCAATCGCCTTTGCGGCCGACGGCAATCGGCCCGAATCTCGGAGGGCAATCGGGCGCCTTTGCCTTGACGGAGGGCTATGTCCAGACCTCGGCCAGCCAGGAGCAGAGCGGCGATCACAGTCGATAGAGAGAAGCCTTCAAGAACCATTTGCCTGGTTAAATCGCCTATTTGGCGTCCGGACAACGCTGATGGTTTTTGAAGGCTCGCCATGCAGTCCTACGGCAAGCCTTGAGCAGCGCACCGTCGCGTTCGGAGCAGAGTTTTTCCAGCGACTGACCGGACGATTTCGAACGCAGACTATGTTCGCTGCGCTCGCACATGAGGTTGCGCACCACTACCAGGCTCGATCTGACCATGGGATCGATGATTTCGGAATAACGTCGGAAGAGCCTTTAGTCTGGCAGCTACCGAGATTGAACGTTCAAAGGGGAGAAAATGACAACAATCGTACCATCGAACTTCATGCCGACTTTCTTGCCGGCTGGGCATGCTGGCGTCGAGGAATCACTATAGACGCCGCATCTTTTTTGGTTGACGATTTCTTTTCGCGTGGGGATTTAGAATTCAGAAATACAAACTTCCACGGCAGAGGGCACGATCGACGGATTTCGTTTGCCAGTGGCTACCAAGTGCAGGGGCGCGATCTCATGATGGCCGCCTGGGCCGGGATTGATCTCGTTCGGCGCTTGCCTGAAGACGAAGGTGACTAGGTGAAATTATGCGCAAACAAATTCCACGTCGAGGAGTAGCCGCCGCACTGGCAGCGTCTGCGCTGCCTGCGCAGAACAACGCAGTGGCACAATCCCGCTCGCCGAATTCCACAGCTCGCCAACAACCACAATGGATTACGATTCGAGTATATTTTGGTGAAATCGGCCCTGATGATGATTTCGACCGTCCGGTAAGGATTCGTTATCCCGTTAATATTTTTCCTGCACTCATTCGAGGGGGTCGATTGGGCATTCAGGACAGGTGGATGGTTCGAACATTAGATCGCAGAGCAGGTCTAGGCGTCTCCAATCCACACTCCGGAATGCCAGAAAGCATCCCAGAAACATCGCGCGCAATGATCGATTATATGCTGTCTGGACCCGTTATGTATCCGGATGATTTTGCTCTAACCGATAGAGCTCAAGATCGACCGCCGTCTGAACGGCAGCGCAGAAGAGGTATCTCGCGTGCTGCTTCATGCATGTCATTTATGTCACGGAGATGGTGCGCATGGGCGGAAGGAGCATGCTGGTCGGATATCGCGATACAGTTCTGCGAATACGCTACACGATACAATGATCGACTGCATGTCTACGGCGTATTCTTCGCACGAGTTGCTGATATCAACGCAAGGCAATCCGTCGGCCTGGATGATTCAAACGTCACTATCGAACCGGCTACTGATGAAGCGAGAGGCTCAGAGATCGGATATCAGCCTCTACTGGCTTGGTATGCATACTGCCCGGCAGCCGAAGCGGAATATTTCCAGCCCTTGTTCCGCGGCGTAGTGGATTCGATAGGTCGCAACGATGGTTAGTCGCGGGCTCATTTATGCGGCATGTCTTTCCATATGTGTCATTCCCGTGTTGGGCGCAAAGAGTGTGCTCGCACAAATCTTGACACTTAGCGGTATTTTTGAAGAAGCAAGAGCATCTATCGAGCAAGCAGAGAGATTAGATGGCTCGTTGTCACGCCCTCTTGATTTCGCGGAATTGCAGAATTCGTTTCGTTATTTGGAGCGCGTACTTCGCTCGGCACGTCTTGGAGAACGTGAATTGCGTGAATATTACATATTAGTCCTGGCCTACTTAGAATTATTTGACCAGTCGCGGTTGTCCCGGCCGGAAACTGCGCGTTTGATCACATCGGAGATAGCCTCCACCGCAGAAGCCGTACGCCGCACAGGTACTTTTGGCCTTAATCCAGGAGCGAGATCCCGCACTCTTGTGAACGTCGAAGTCGAAACGTCCCGTGGACAAGAGAGGATCATGGACTTGCGCGTGGGCGCAACGCCCCGCCTATTGGTTCGATCGGATAGACCGCCTCTGTATCTCTTCACTTTGCCAACTAGTCCCTCCATCGGTAGCGTGCCGCCAGGCCGCTATAGATTTGTTGTGCTGAGAGGCGATGCAGTGATCATTGAATATGATGCAGACGTCGGGCTGTCAGGCTCTCTGAATGACATAAACCTACGCATACCGCTACCCTGAAAATTTTGGGATCAAGCCATGTCAACGTCGAATGACGTAGAACTTCCAAAATCGTACGCTGCGTGGGTAGTTCCTGCTCAACTGGCAGCGTGGTCACTTTGCGTGATTTCGGTCTTCGTCATGCCCCCGCCTGATGCCTGGATTGATGCACCTACAAATGGAGTGTTTTTACCTCTTGTACAATTTGTCTGTGCGGCTGTTCTGGGTCTTGTTCTCATAGCTGCACGGCGGCTCAAGCGGTCCCCCAGCTGGTGGGCTGTGGCGGCTGTAACTGTCGGTGGCGGTGCCATTCTACTTACATTTTTGTACTATATACTGCTGTCTGAGTGGACGTGCTTCTACTTCACGGCAGAACAGACCCGAACGTTCGTGGTTATCGGTGATGACCTTCTAGGGTCCGTTCCGGAGCGACTAGCTGTCGAGTACCAAGCCGGCGGTATGAGCTGCGTGGAATTGGTCCAAGGCGTTGGCGGTCTTACCGACAGGCTTTGGGATCGACGCGTCATACTCACGCGTCAGCTGAGCCTAGCGCTCATATTCGCTGTGGCTGTGTGTGCTTATTCTGCTTCGATCTTTGCAATTATAGAAGGGTTAAACCGCTCGCGCCCTGCGGCAAAAAGAACACGTTCTTCCAGCTGACGGCCTCGGCTTCGAAATACCAAAAGCGCCCCGGTCCCGGCGTGGGCTGGCGAGGTAGAAGACCAGCAGACAACGCGGGTACTGCTTCACCATACGGCCGATCAGAGCGGATGGGCTCGGCATCGCCGACCTCACCGGCCACTAGGCTCTCGGCCTTGATGTCCAGCTTTGTGGCAGCCTCCAGGAGCGGGAAACTGGCTGTCTCGGGCGCCCAAACCAGTAATTCACGATTGATCCGCAGCGTTGACCTCCCTGTAATACAACTCCCTCCAGCCGTCGAGCGCATCACGGGCGCTCGAGGTCGAGCCAGAAGCGGATGGGCCAGACCTGCTGGGCCTTCGCCGGGACAAACAATCCTTGACGAATCCTCCGCCGCCGGCGCTCCCGAACGGCCTCTTACTCCCTCTCAATCGTCAAATCCGGCGCATCCGGGTTCTTCATCCCATTAATAAAATACCCACAATCCACATGATGCACCTCACCCGTCACCCCACTCGACAGCGGCGACAACAAATACAGCCCCGCCCCACCCACTTCCTCCAGCCCCACATTCCGCCGCATCGGCGAATTATACTGGTTCCACTTCAGAATATAGTTGAAATCCCCAATCCCGCTCGCCGCCAGCGTCTTGATCGGCCCGGCCGAAATCGCATTCACCCTGATCTGGTCCGGCCCCAAATCCGCCGCCATGTAGCGCACGCTCGCCTCCAGCGCCGCCTTGGCCACGCCCATCACATTGTAATGCGGCACCCATTTCTCAGCACCCAGGTATGACAGCGTCAGCAACGAACCGCCCGGGTTCATGATCGCCGCCGCCCGCTGTCCCGTCGCCGCGAAGGAAAAGCACGAAATATCCAGCGCCTGCAGAAACACATCCCGCGGCGTGTCGATGAACCGCCCGCGCAGGTAATCCTTGTTCGCAAACCCGATGGCATGCACCAGAAAGTCGATCCGCCCCCACTTGCCGGCCAGCGCGTCGAACACCTGGTCCATCTGCGCGTCATCGCCCACATCGCAGGGCAGCACCATGTCCATGCCGATGCTGTTGGCCAGCGGCCGCACGCGCTTTTCCAGCGCCTCGCCCTGGAAGGTAAACGCGATTTCGGCGCCCTGCGCGGCCGCGGCCTGCGCAATGGCCCAGGCGATGGAACGGTGGTTGGCCACGCCCATGATCAAGCCGCGGCGCCCCTGCATCAGGTTGCCTTGCAGGATCACGGGCTGGTTCGCGGTGTCGGGCATGGCGGCGCTTCGGCTGGTTGAAGGGTGGCGTCGGTGGTGGCACATGCCCCACACCCATGCAAGCCAAGGCGCCCTGATGCCCGATGATCCCTACGCCCTTTTCGCCGACTGGATGGCCGAGGCCAAGCGCACCGAACCCAATGATCCCAACGCCATGTGCCTGGCCACCGCCACGCCCGATGGCCGGCCCTCCGCGCGCATGGTGTTGCTGAAGGGCGTCGATCCTCGCGGTTTCGTGTTCTACACCAACCTTGAAAGCCGCAAGGGCGGGGAGCTGGCGTCCAACCCGCACGCGGCGCTTTGTTTCCACTGGAAAACCCTGGCCCGCAGCGTGCGCGTGGAGGGCGCGGTGGAACCCGTGACCGACGCGGAGGCCGATGCCTACTACGCCTCCCGCTCCCGCGGGTCGCGCATCGGCGCCTGGGCGTCGCGCCAGTCGCGCCCGCTGGAAGGGCGCTGGGCGCTGGAAAAAGCCGTGGCCGAATACACGCTGAAATTCGGCGTCAGCGAGGTGCCGCGCCCGCCCCACTGGTCGGGCTTCCGCATCCTGCCCGCGCGCATCGAATTCTGGCGCGACATGCCGTTCCGCCTGCACGAACGCCGCGTCTTCACGGCCGCCGCCGGGGCCTGGAGCGAAGACGCCCTGTACCCCTGATGCCAGCCCCCGAACCGCAACGGGAAGTGGCGGAATTCCTGGCCCGCATCACCGGCCAGGGCGTGGTGGAAACGCATATCTCCCTGGTCTTCCTGGGCGCTGACGAAGCCCTGAAACTGAAGAAGGCCGTGGACCTCGGCTTCCTCGATTTTTCGTCGTTGGAAGCCCGCGCGCGCCTGACCCAACACGAACACGCGCTGAACGCGCCGCATGCACCAGGCCTGTACCTGGGCGCGATCCCTATCACCCGCGCCCCTGACAGCGCGCTGCGCCTGGGCGGCGACGGCCCCGCTCTGGACTGGGTCCTGTGCATGCGCCGCCTGCCGCCCGACGCCTTCCTGGACGCCGCACCCCCACTCCCCCCACGCGGCCTGGATGCGCTGGCCGACGCCGTCGCCGCGCTGCACGACACCGCCCCGCGCATCACCACCGGCGGCGACATGCTGCGCACGATCTCCGGCAATCGCGACGCCGGCCTCGGCGCCGGCCTGCCGCCCGCACGCGTGCAAGCGTGGTTCGCCGCCGCCATGGCCCGGCGCGACGCGCTGCACGACTGGCTGCTCTCCCGCGCCCGCGCAGGCTTCCGCCGCCGCTGCCATGGCGATCTGCATTTGGGCAATCTGTGCCTGCTGGACGGCGCGCCCACGCCCTTCGACGCGCTGGAATTCGACGACGAACTCGCCACCATCGACATCGGCTACGACCTGGCCTTCCTGCTGATGGACTTGGACCAACGCTGGGGCCGCGCCGCCGCCAACCGTGTGATGAACCGCTGGGTCGCGCGCAACGGCGATGCCGCGATGCTGCGCGCCATGCCTTTGTGGTTGTCGCTGCGCGCCTTCATCCGCGCGCATGTCGCAGGGCGGCGTGGCGATGACGCGCTGCCCCTGCTGCACGCGGCCATGACGTATCTGGACGCGCCGGCGCCGCGCCTGTTGGCCATCGGTGGCTTGCAGGGCACCGGCAAATCCACGCTGGCGCGCGCCGTCGCGCCGGCACTGGGCGCCGCACCCGGCGCGCTGGTCCTGCGCTCCGACGAAATCCGCAAACGCCTGGCCGGCGCGCCGCCCGAAGCCCCGCTGCCCGAAACCACCTACACGCCCGAAACCAGCACCGCCGTCATGGCCGAACAACGCGCCATGGCCGCGGCCGCGCTGGCCGCCGGCCACGCCGTGATCGCCGACGCCGTCTTCCTGCGCGCGGAAGAACGCGACGCTATCACCGCCCTGCATCCGCGCTTCACCGGCATCTGGCTCGAAGCCCCGCTGGACGTGCTGCGCGCCCGCATCGCCGCCCGCCACGATGACGCCTCGGACGCCACGATCGCCGTGCTCGACACCACCGCCGCGCGCGACCCCGGGCCCATCACCTGGCGCCGCATCCATGCCGACGCCAGCGCCGAAGCCCAGCTTCGCAAGACGCTGGACTTGCCGCCGCCCGCCCCGCCATAACTCCGACCCACACCGAGGGAGACAAGCCATGGCATACCGCAGATTGCTGGTGCCGCTGACCGGCACCAAGGCCGGCGAGGCCGCCCTTGCCACCGCGCTGATGGCCGCCCGCGTCTGGGGCAGCCACATCCATTGCCTGCATGTGCGCGTGGATGCGCGCGACGTCGCACCCCTGGCCGGCGAGGGCCTCTCGGGCGCGATGATCGAGGAAATGATGGCCGCCACCGAACGCGAATCCGGCGAACGCGCCGGCCGTGTGAAGGCGCTGTTCGACAAATTCGCCGGCGGGTTGGGTGACATCACTTTGGCCTATTCGGCCGAGACCGCGGAGAAGGCAGACGGCGTCACCCTCTCCTTCGAATCCATCGCCGGACGCGAGGAAGATGTGGTCGCCCAGCAATCGCGCCTCTACGACATGGCCGTGGTGCCGCACCCCGAGGCGGATGATGATGCGTCTTCGTCGGATGCGCTGCACGCCGTGTTGTTCGACAGCGGTCGCCCGGTGCTGATCGCGCCGCCCAACGCGCCCGCCACGATCGGCACGCGCATCTGCTGCGCCTGGAACGGCACCGCCGAGAGCGCGGCCGCCATGGCCGCCGCCCTGCCATGGCTGCACCAGGCCGAGGCGCGGCGCGTGCTCTACGCCGATGAATACCAGCGGCGCGGGCCGAAGGTGGAGGGCATCATGTCCTACCTGCGCTGGCATGGCGTGCCGGCAGAATCAGTGCAGTTCAAGCCGATGACGAAGGATGTCGGCGCCGGCCTGCTGGGTGCGGCGCGCGACTTCAACGCGGATCTTTTGACGATGGGCGCGTATAGCCATTCGCGCATTCGCCAGCTGATCCTGGGCGGGGTGACGCGGCATGTGCTGGAGAACAGCGATATCCCGATCCTGATGTGCAGGTAGCGCCATCACGCCCCTGAATGGTGGTGATGCCGGCCGCCGCATGGCGCGCCGCAGCCCCGCTGCGCTATCAGCGCGCCATCGGGCCACAAACCGGCCCACAGGACCACGACCATGATCGACATCCGTCCCTTCAACTCCCTCGGCGGCGCCGATTTCGGCTGGCTGAAGGCCAAGCACCATTTCGCCTTCGGCCACTACCGTGATGCCACCCGCACCAACTGGGGTGCGCTGCGCGTGTGGAACGATGACGAAATCGCGCCGGGCACCGGCTTCGACCCGCACCCGCATCGCGACATGGAAATCATCACCTATGTCCGCCAGGGCGCCATCACCCACAAGGACAACATGGGCAATGAAGGCCGCACCGAAGCCGGCGACGTGCAGATCATGTCCGCCGGCACCGGCGTCGTGCACAGCGAGTACAACCTCGAAGACCAGGTCACCAAAATCTTCCAGATCTGGATCATCCCCGACCGCCAGGGTGCCCCGCCCAACTGGGGCGCCAAGTCCTTCCCGAAGGCCGGCCGCGATGCCCGCTTCGAAGTGCTCGCCAGCGGCCGCGATGGCGACACCGACGCCCTGCCCATCAACGCCGACGCCGCCGTCATGGCCGCCACGCTGTCGAAGGGCCAGGAACTGGTGCAGACCCTGCCCGCCGGCCGCGTCGCCTATCTGGTCGCCGCCCGCGGCAGCGTCACCGTCAATGGCCAGGCGCTGAACCTGCGCGATGGCGCCGCCATCCGCGACGAGGCCGAAATCCGCATCGTCGCCAATGACGAAGCGGAACTGGTGCTGGTGGAAGCTGCCGCCTGACACCAACAAGCTGCGCCGATCACGCATCGGCGCAGCAACGCCCCCACTGCAGCCCGCCCATCTATCACAATTCCGCGATACGCCAGCATACCGCGGGCGCCCCGATGCGCCGCCATAGCCCCCATGCCGCAGTGCGACGGCCGCGCTCAGCGCCGAAACCACCCCCGGCACCCAGGTCCACCCGAAACCCATCATGCGTTCGGGTGATTGCGAAGCACTCTCCATCCGTCATCATGCAATTTCACCGATCAAGGCCATGCCATGTCCGCCACCCACACCCTCAACAACGCCTCGTCTGGGTTGCTGCTCAACAGCCAGGGTGGCGGCATCACCGCCGGTTCTCAGGGCGGCGCGGCGGCGGTGGCGCTCGATGCCGGGCGTTTCGCCGCAGCCTGGGTCAGCAACGGCAGCGGCACCACCGAAACCATCCAATTCGGCATCTTCAACGCCACGACCCGTGCGCTGATACCCGCATCCATCACCGACCTGTCGGTCGGTCCGGCCAATTTCTCCAGCCCGCGCATCGCGTTGCTGTCGGACGGCAATGTCGCGCTGGCCTGGGCACAGCATGCACCCGGCACCACCACCTACTGGACGGCGGTGCTGAACGGCACCACGGGCGCCGTCGTCACGGCACCGACCGTGATCGCCAGCGCGTCGATCCCGGTGGGCGCGGTCAGCATCGCGGCACGCGCCGACGGCTATGTCGTGGCCTATTCCGGTGATGCGACGCCGGCCAATTCGCCCGCCTTTGTCACTGGCTTCACCAATTCCGGCGCGGTGGATACGAACTTTACGACCTTCAACGCCATGCAGCGCAACTATGGCGTCTCCGAGCTCAGTGTCTCCGTGCTGACCAACGGCACCATTTTCGTCATCGCCGAGGGCTATGAAGGCCCGCCGGGTTCGGGCCTGGAACGCGGCGGCAATGTCGGCTTCCGCATCTGGAACCCTGACGGCACGCCGGTGCTGAACAACGGCCAGCCGGTCTTCGGCGATGTCATCGGCGCCTATGTGGACAGCCGCATCGTCTCCGCCGCACTGCCCAATGGCAATGTCGCCTACGCCTTTGACCAGGGCAATCTGTCGAACAATTCCAACATCCTGGTGATGGGCGTGCGCGGGCCGCAGGGCCAGTATGTCGGCGGCGGTGACACCTTCGTCCTCAGCGCGGAGGACCAGCTGCTGCCCTCGATCGCGGTGCTGGGCGATGGCGGTTTCGCCGTGTCCTGGAGCCGCCGGCTGCTGTCGGACGGCTCGCCCACCGGCACCATCATCACCACCTTCCTGCCCGACGGCACGCGCGCGTCCGGCGACAATATCCGCTCCGCCTCGGCGGCCGATGCGGCAGCACTTGTGGGCTTTGCCGATGGCCGGATGATGCTGGTGGCCGATGGCGGCAATGACGGCTCCGGCAACGGCATCACCGCCGCAGCCATCCGCCTCAGCGAGACCTTCACCGGCACCGCCGGCGATGACACCCTCAATGGCAGCAGCCTGCCCAACACCATCAACGGCGGCGAGGGCGCGGATGTACTGCGCGGCCAGGGCGGTAACGACGCGATCAGCGGCGACGATAGCTTCACGGTCGGCGGCGCCGATACGCTGAGCGGTGGCGACGGCAATGACGGCCTGAGCGGCATGGCGGGCGATGACGTGATCTTCGGCGGCACGGGCAATGACACTCTACTGGGCGGCAACGGCAATGACGTGCTGTACGGCGATGCCGGCGTGGACAGCATGGAAGGCGGGGCGGGCGACGACACTTATGTCGTCGACGCCACCGGCGATGTGGTGCGCGAACTGGCCAACGAGGGCACCGACACCGCCTGGGTCAGCGCCACCAGCTGGGTGGTGCCCTTCAACGTGGAGATCGCGCGCCTGTTCGGCGCCGGCACCACGCTGACCACCGCCTTCGAGGGCAATCCCGGCGGCAGCATCATCCCGCGCATCTATGTCGCGAATGCCAGCCTGGCCAGCAACATGACCGGCGGCCAAGGCGCTGACGAATTGTGGGGTGGCAATGCCGGTGACACGCTGTTGGGCGGCAATGGCGATGACACGCTGCGCGGTCAGGGTGGCACGGACAGCATGCTGGGCGGCTTCGGCAATGATGCCTTTGTGGTCGATGACGCAACCGACATCGTCGTGGAAAGCACCGGCGCCGGCGCCGATACCGCCTGGGTGACCACCACCGGCTGGACCATGGCCGCGAATGTCGAAACCGGGCGCCTGCTGGCTGACAACGCCGTGTTGACCGGGAACGGTGCGGATGACGTGCTGGTCACCAACGGCACCAATTCCACCCTGATCGGCGGCGAGGGCAATGACGCCCTGTGGGGTGGTGCGCTCGCGCAGCGGCTGCAAGGCGGCCTGGGTGATGACGTGTTCCGCGGTGGCGGCGGCGCCGACACCCTGGTCGGCGGCGAGGGCAGCGATATCTATGTCCTGGTCAGCGGCACCGAGACGATCATCGAGGATGAGGTGCCCGAGCTGATCCTGTTCCTGAACACCGATACCGCCTGGTATGGCGTATCGGGTGCCACGATGGCCTCGCATGTGGAGATCGGGCGCTTGTTCGGCGCCGCCGCATCCTTGACCGGCAGCGCGCAGGCCAATGAACTGGTGGGCAATGCGGCGGTGGCCAATACGCTGCTGGGCGGCGCGGGCAATGATACCCTCTGGGGCAGCGCGCAGGCCGACCACCTGACCGGCGGCACCGGCGATGACGTACTGTACAGCTATGGCGGCGCTGACCGCTTCATCTTCGACGCGGCGGATTGGGGTTTCGACCAGGTGTCGGGCTTCGACCGTGGGGCGGGTGCCAAGTTCGACATGCGCGGCAGCGGGCTGACCTTCCAGGATCTGGTCTTCACCAGCGCGGATGGCAACACGCAATTCGCCTCCACCCAGGCGCGCACGCTGGTCTATGGGGCCACCAGCCTGGAGGCGTCGGACTTCATCTTCTGACGCCGCCGGGCCACCATGCGGCCTGGCCGAACTGCCATGGACACGCCCACCCTGCGCCTTCACGCCAATGACCAAGCGGAACTGGTGCTGGTGGAAGCCGCGGCCTGACCCGGCCGCAACCACCGGTTTCACCCGGCGGCGAAAGCTGGCGGTAAGACACATCTGTTGTAGTCTGCCGCCATGCCTTTCCGCCGCCAGATTCCCGCATTATTGGCGCCTGCGCTGATCCTGCCCGCGCAGGCGCAAACGCCCCGCAACGGCGCGCGCCCGCCAGCCCCACCACCCGCCGCCGCGCCCGCGCCGCCCGAACGCTGGCGCGGCGCCAACGTCACCATGGTCGAGCGCTTCCCTTTGGGCGGCGCCGAAGCCCGGCGCAGCCTGCGCATCCTGGCCTCGCTCGGCGCCGACAGCGTCGCCTTCACGCCCTTCTTCTGGCAGCCCGCGGCCGACAGCATTGAACTGGTCCGCGGCAATGACCTGCCCGACCCCGTCCTGGTCGCCGGCATCCAACAGGCCAAGGAACTGGGTCTGCGCGTGCTGGTGAAGCCGCATCTCTGGGTGCAGGGCGCGCGGCCAGGCGAAGCGCGCATGGCCAACGACAATGGCTGGCGCCGCTGGTTCGCCGCCTACAACACCGCACTTTTGGGCCTGGCCCGCACCGCGCAGGAAGCCGGCGCCGACGCGCTGGCCATCGGCACCGCCCTGCCGCGCGCCGCCGCGCGCCCCGAATGGCGCGCCACCATCGAAGCCACCCGCGCCGCC